>JBDHSE010000054.1:0-12185 GCA_039807955.1 Ideonella sp.
CGGATCGCGCCGGTGATGAAGCGCGCCGTGATCGGCGTGCCGTCGTAGTGCAGCACCGGCACGAGCCGCGCCGGATCGATCTCGAGCTCGTTGACGAGCAAGGTGCGCATCTGCGCGTCGCGGTTTTGCTCGACGACGAAGACGGCGTCGTGCGCGGCGATGAACTCTGCCACCGACGGCGGAAACGGAAACGCCCGCAGCCGCAGCGAATCGAGCGCGATGCCGCCTTCGAGCAGCGCGTCGAGCGCCTCGCGCAGCGCCGGGCTCGTCGAGCCGAAATAGATCACGCCCAGCCGCGTCTTCTTCGGCGCCGGTCGCAGCACCGGTTGCGGCACGAGCGTCGCCGCCGTCGCGAACTTCTTCAACAAGCGCTGCACGTTGTAGACGTAGTCGCTGCCGGCCTCCGAGTAGCGCGCCTGCGCGTCGCGCGTCGAGCCGCGCGTGAAGTACGCGCCCAGCGTCGGGTGCGTCGCCGGCAGCGTGCGCCACGGGATACCGTCGCCGTCGACATCCTTGTAGCGCGCGAACTCGCGGCCGGCTTCGAGATCCTCGGCGCTCATCACCTTGCCGCGGTCGAGGCGGCGCGACGAATCCCACTGGAACGGCGCGCACATGCGCTGGTTCATGCCGATGTCGAGGTCGCTCATCACGAAGACGGGCGTCTGCAGCCGGTCGGCGAGGTCGAGCGCGTCGGCCGCGTGCTCGAAGCATTCGGTCGGGTCTTCCGGCAGCAGCAGCACGTGCTTGGTGTCGCCGTGCGACGCGTAGGCGCAGGCGAGCAGGTCGGCCTGCTGGGTGCGCGTCGGCATGCCGGTCGACGGCCCGCCGCGCTGAATGTTGATGATCGTGACCGGAATCTCGGCGAAGTACGCAAGGCCGATGAACTCCGACATCAGCGAGATGCCGGGCCCCGACGTCGCGGTGAAGGCGCGCGCGCCGTTCCAGCCGGCGCCGGTCACCATGCCGATCGACGCGATCTCGTCCTCGGCCTGCACGATCGCGAAGTTGTTGCGCCCGCTTTGCGCATCGACGCGGTACTTGGCGCAGTACTTCTGGAACGCCTCGATCACCGAGGTCGACGGCGTGATCGGGTACCAGGCGGCGACCGTCGCGCCGCCGTAGACGCAGCCGAGCGCCGCCGCGCTGTTGCCGTCGACGAAGATCGCGTCGCCGACGCGCTCGGCGTGGCGCACCGCGAGGCCGATCGGCGCCAGGTGGTCGCGCGCGAATTCGCGCCCGGCGGTCAGCGCGCGCACGTTCGAGACGATCAGCTTCTCCTTGCCGCGAAACTGCTCGGAAAAGAGCGCCTCGATCTCCTGCGCGTCGATGCCGAGCAGCATCGACAGCGCGCCGACGTACATGATGTTCTTGAACAACTGGCGCTGGCGCGAATCCTCGTAGGTCGCGTTGCAGATCGCCGTCAGCGGCATGCCGATCACGTTCACGTCGTCGCGAAACGCGCTCGCCGGCAGCGGCTTCGTGCTGTCGTAGAAGAGGTAGCCGCCGGGCTCGAGTTCGGCGACGTCGCGGGCCCAGGTCTGCGGGTTCATCGCGACCATCATGTCGACGCCGCCGCGCCGGCCGAGGTAGCCCTTCTCGCTCACGCGCACCTCGTACCACGTCGGCAGGCCCTGGATGTTGCTCGGAAAGATGTTGCGCGGGCTGACCGGCACGCCCATGCGCAGGATCGCCTTCGCGAACAGTTCGTTCGCCGACGCCGAGCCCGAGCCGTTGACGTTGGCGAACTTGACGACGAAATCGTTGACGGCTTTTATGCGGTTCATGGCGCTTCCTGCTTCAGCCGCCGATCTCGGCCGCCACCTGGCGCGCCGGCTTCCTGCGCCGCGGCGCCTTCGGGTCGCGGCAGGCCGGGCCGGCGTGGGTCGACAGGAACAGGAGCTTCTGCATGTCCCAGGCGCCGGTCGGGCAGCGCTCGGCGCACAGCCCGCAGTGCAGGCAGACGTCCTCGTCCTTCACCATCACGCGCCCGGTCTTGACCGGCACCGAGACGTAGAGCGCCTGCTCGAGGTTGAGCGCCGGGGCGTTCAAGCGCCCGCGCAGGTCGGCCTCGTCGCCATTCGTCGTGAACGTGATGCAGTCCATCGGGCAGATGTCGACGCAGGCGTCGCACTCGATGCAGGCCGGAGCGCTGAAGACGGTCTGCACGTCGCAGTTCAGGCAGCGCTCGGCTTCCTTCAGCGCCGTCGCGGCGTCGAAGCCGAGTTCGACCTCGACCTTGATGCTTGAAAGCGTCGCCTCGGCCGGCGCCCAAGGCACCTTGAAGCGCTGGTCGTTCGAGATCGCGTTGTCGTAGCTCCACTCGTGGATGCCCATCTTCTGCGACATCAGGTTGACGTGCGGCGCCGGGCGCTGGCGCACATCCTCGCCGTGCAGGAAACGGTCGATCGAGACGGCAGCCTCGTGGCCGTGGGCAACGGCGGTGATGATGTTCTTCGGCCCGAATGCCGCGTCGCCGCCGAAGAAAACCTCCGGCCGCGTCGATTGCAGCGTTGCCGCGTCGAGCACCGGCAGGCCCCAGCGGTCGAACTCGATACCGCAGTCGCGCTCGATCCACGGAAAGGCGTTCTCCTGGCCGACGGCGACGAGCACGTCGTCGCACTCGAAGAACGCGTCGGGCGCGCCGGTCGGCACGAGCGTGCGCCGGCCCTCGGCGTCGTAGTGCGCCTCGACGATCTCGAACGTCATGCCGACGAGGCGGCCGCCTTCGTGGACGAAGGCCTTGGGCACATGCATGTTGATGATCGGGATGCCCTCGTGCTGCGCGTCCTCCTTCTCCCACGGCGACGCCTTCATCTCGTCGAAGCCGCTGCGAACGATGACCTTCACGTCGCCCGCGCCGAGACGGCGCGCCGAGCGGCAGCAGTCCATCGCCGTGTTGCCGCCGCCCAGAACAATGACGCGCCGGCCGATCGCCTCGATGTGGCCGAACGAGACGGAAGCGAGCCAGTCGATGCCGATGTGGATGTTCGCCGCCGCCTCGTCGCGGCCGGGGAGCCGCAAGTCGCGTCCGCGCGGCGCGCCGCAGCCGACGAAGACCGCGTCCCACTCGCCACCGGCAAGCAGCGCCTGCATCGAATCGATGCGCTCGCCGGCGCGAAACTCGACGCCGAGGTCGAGGATGTAGCCGGTCTCCTCGTCGATCACCGATTCGGGCAGCCGAAAGCGCGGAATCTGGGTGCGCATGAAGCCGCCCGCCTTCGCCTCCGAATCGAACACCGTCACCGCATAGCCGCGCGGCGCGAGGTCGCGCGCGACGGCGAGCGACGCCGGCCCGGCGCCGATGCAGGCGACGCGCTTGCCCTTGCGGTTCGACGGCGCGGGCATACGCGCGAGCACATCGCCCTTGTGGTCGGCGGCGACGCGCTTCAGGCGGCAGATCGCGACCGGCTCGGGTTTCTCGCCGCTGCTTTCCTCGACCCGCGAGCGCCGGCACGCCGGTTCGCACGGCCGGTCGCAGGTGCGGCCGAGGATGCCGGGAAAGACGTTCGACACCCAGTTCACCATGTAGGCGTCGGCGTAGCGGCCGGCGGCGATGAGGCGGATGTACTCCGGCACCGGGGTGTGGGCCGGGCAGGCCCACTGGCAATCGACGACCTTGTGGAAGTAGGCGGGGTCGCCAATGTTCGTTGCTTGCAAGCCGGCCTCCTGGGTGAAACGCGGTCCCCGCGATGCCCGCGCAGTCTAAGGCCCGCGGCGCACCGATGCCGGCCTCATGGCTAACCCCCTTCCCCGCAGTGCGAGACTTTGTGCCCGCGCCGGCGAACCGGTGCCGAGGGTGCGCGCTCTAATGGTCGCCGTCACAATCGAAACATTCCCCGATCCGCGAAGGAATGCCCGATGAACGCCCCCGTCTTCAACCTCGACGCCATGATGATGCCGGCCGAGTTCCGGCAGTGCTTCGACGCCCAGCGCGCCGCTTACCTGGCGCACCCCGAACCGAGCCACGCCGAGCGCAGCGCCGACCTGCAGGCGCTTGCCCGCCTGCTGAAGGAGAACCGTGACGCGCTGGTCGCCGCAATCAACCTCGACTACGGCAACCGCTCCGAGTTCGAGACGCTGTTTGCCGAGTACTTCGTCGTCCTCGAGTCGATCCACGACGCGGCGAAGAACCTGCGGCGCTGGATGAAGCCGCAGAAGCGTCACGTCGACCTGATGACGTATCCCGGCGCGCGAAACCGCGTCATCCCGCAGCCGCTGGGCGTCGTCGGCGTCATCGTGCCGTGGAACTTCCCGCTCAACCTGAGCTTCTCGCCGCTGGCCGCGATCTTCGCCGCCGGCAACCGGGCGATGGTCAAGATGTCGGAGAACTCGCGCCACCTGGCCGAGCTGCTCGCGCAACTCAGCCCGAAGTACCTGCCCGAGGACAAGCTGAAGTTCTTCGACGACGGCGGCGGCCGCGGCCCGGCGTTCTCGTCGCTGCCGTTCGACCACCTGCTCTTCACCGGCTCGGGTGCGACCGGCCGCGCGGTGATGGCCAACGCCGCGCGCAACCTGACGCCGGTCACGCTCGAGCTCGGCGGCAAGTCGCCGGCGATCGTCGCACCGGATTACCCGGTGAAGGCTGCCGCCGAACGCATCATGTGGGTGAAGATGCTCAACGCCGGCCAGATCTGCACCAACGTCGACTACGTCTTCCTGCCCGAAGGCACCGAGGCCGAGTTCGTCGCCCACTGCAAGCGCGCCGTCGCCGAACGCTACCCGGACCTGAACGGCGGCGACTACACCTCGATCATCGACGAGCGCTCGTTCGCGCGTCTGCACGCCGCGCTCGACGACGCCCGCGCCAAGGGCGCGACGGTCGTCAACCTCGCCGAGGGGCAGGAACCCGACGCATCGCGCCGCAAGTTCGCACCGCACGTCGTGATCGACGCCGGCGACGACACGCAGCTGATGCAGCGCGAGATCTTCGGCCCGATCCTGCCGCTACGGACCTACCGCGACAAGCAGGAAGTCGCCGACTACATCAACGCCGGCGACCGGCCGCTTGCGATCTATCCGTTCACCAACGACCGCGCGCTGCAGCAGTTCTACATCTCGCGCGTGATGTCGGGCGGCGTCTCGGTCAACGAGGCGCTGCTGCACGTCGGCCAGCACGACCTGCCGTTCGGCGGCGTCGGCGCCAGCGGCATGGGCCACTACCACGGGCGCGAAGGCTTCGAAACCTTCTCGAAGCTGCGCCCGGTTTTCTACCAGGGGCCGTTCTCGGCGATCCAGATGCTGTTCCAGCCGCCGTACGCCGGCCGTGCGCGAAGGATGCTGAATCTGCTGATCAAGCTCAAGACCTGACACTGGGCGGCGATCCGGCGCCGCGAGCGGGGCACACGCTTGCAGCGCTTGGCCGACGTTCGGAGACGGCCTGCAGGCCTCTCAGCACGACCAGGAGCGGCCGTTGATGGATGGCGGCGTCGAGGGAGCCGATCCGGTTGGCGTTTCGGACCGTCCAGCCAGTGGCTGAATCCGCCGTGGGGGGACACACCCGGCCGGCCATCGAGCGTTGGCACGATCAGCCAGGGTGCTTGTAGCCGCTCTCGCGCTGGCTGCGTACCGCCAGCACGAACACCGTGTCGATCGCGTTCACGAAGCGGTACAGCGCGACATAGCCGTGCGACCCGCGGCCGATCACCAGTTCACGCTTGCCGCCCCTGGCCGGCCGACCGATCAAGGGACTGTGCTCCAGAACCTGCACCGCATCGATGATCTCGTCGATGCGCTGCGCTACGTGGCTGGCCTCGAACCTCGACAGGTGATCGAAGATGCGGTCGAAGTCGTCGAACACCTCGGGCGTCAGCTCGATCCTGGCCATCGTTGCGCTTCAGCGCTGTGGCCTGCGCGCGGGTGGACGACGCGGGCGTTCGCCCCGAGCGTTTGCATCGAGCCATGCCTTGGCGTCGGACCAGGCGACGGACTTCCCTTTCGCCAGCAGCGCCGCCCACCGTTCGTCTGCGATCCGATCGAACGTCTCCTCGACTTCTGCCTGTTCGACCGTTCGAGCAATTGCGTCGACGATGAACGCATGCGCCGTCTTGCCAGTTCGCTGCGCGGCAGCCGCGACCCGGGATTTGAGTTCCTCGTCGATGCGAATGGTTGTCGTGGACATGCTTTGCTCCGATTGACAGGTGCACTGTAGCACGTCTGTGCTACATGATCTTGCTCAAGGCCTTGCTCTTGCCAGATCGCTGATTGGCAAGGTTCGGTGTGACCCACTGGTCATGCAGGTGGTGGGCTCGCAGCCGCCGACCGCTTCGCCCCGACGAATTCGGGGCCTGCCGCGGCCTTTTCGAGCCAATCATTCCTGGAGGACGGCTCGGCTGGGGGTAGGTTGATGCTGCTGCTTCAACACCAGTAAGCTCAAGTAGTCCAGGCTGCTGTGCAGGCGCATCGGCTCCCGCCCGCGCTGCCGTATCGCGCTGGGGCTGCGCCGCCTGCGCCTTGCCCCGCTTCGCGCCCTCGCCCGATCGGGGCATGCGAGTCGGCGGTCGACATCAGCTTTGCGCGCCGCTCAGGCCGCTGCCAAGCGCTGCGCCTTCATGCCGGCGACGAGTTTTCCCTTGCGCGCGCGGCGGCCGACGTGCTCGGCAAGTGCCGTGCCCTTGAGCACCTCTTCCTTCGCCTTGCCGCCGCGGCCGCTGCCGATCACCCGCAACGCCTGGCTGAAGGCGGCGACGCTCGCCAGCGCATCCTTCGCGTCGAGGTCCATCAGCGTCAGGCCGCGCCCGCCCTTGGGCTGGTGCTTGAGTTCGTCGAGCGCGAAGACGAGCAGTCGGCCGCTCGCCGACAGGCAGGCGAGTTGCTGGCCGAGCAGGTCGCCCGTCGGCACCGCGCTCGGCGCGAGCGGCGCCTCGCCTGCTTCGAGCGCGAGGAAGGTCTTGCCGCCGCGCTGGCGGCTTTGCAGGTCGCCGATCTTCGCCAGCAGCCCGAAGCCGCCGCTGCCGGCGAGCACGAGCATCTGCTCGGCGGCGCCGGCGATGTAGTGCAGCGGCTGGCTGCCGGCTTCGAGGTCGATCAATGCAGTGACCGGCTGGCCGTCGCCGCGCCCACCAGGCAGCGCGCCGACCGCGATCGAATACACGCGCCCGTTGCTGCCGAACACGGCGAGCGTGTCGACGCTGCGGCAGGCAAACGCGCCGTAGAGCGCGTCGCCGGCCTTGAACGCGAGGCTCGCGACCTCGACTTCGTGGCCCTTCAGCGCACGAACCCAGCCCTTCTCGCTGACGACGACCGTCACCGGCTCGTCGACGAGCCGGATCTCGGCGACGGCGCGCCTTTCCTCCTGCACCAGCGTGCGCCGGTCGTCGCCGTGCTGCTTGGCGTCGGCCTCGATCTCCTTGATCAGCGTGCGCTTGAGCGCCGCGGGGCTGGCGAGGATGTCTTCGAGCCTGCCCTGCTCGGTGCGCAACTCTGCAAGCTCCTGCTCGATCTTGATCGCTTCCAGTCGCGCAAGCTGGCGCAGCCGGATCTCGAGGATGTCCTCGGCCTGGCGGTCGGTGAGCTTGAACGCCGCGATCAGCGCCGGCTTCGGCTCGTCGGCGTTGCGGATGATGCGGATCACCTCGTCGATATTGAGCAGCACCAGCTGCCGCCCTTCGAGGATGTGGATGCGCGCGAGCACCTTGTCGAGCCGGTGCCGCGTGCGCCGCGCGACGGTCTGCTGGCGGAACGCAAGCCACTCGGTGAGGATCTGGCGCAGGCTCTTCTGCGTCGGCCTTCCATCGGCGCCGATCATCGTCAGGTTGATCGGCACCGAGCTTTCGAGCGAGGTGTGCGCGAGCAGCGCGGTGATCAATTCCTGCTGCTCGACGGTGCGCGTCTTCGGTTCGAAGACGAGCCGCACCGCCGCTTCGCGCCCCGATTCGTCGCGCACCGCGTCGAGCACCGCGAGCACGCTCGCTTTCAACTGCAGTTGCTCGGCCGAGAGCGCCTTCTTGCCGGCGCGGACCTTCGGGTTCGTGATCTCCTCGATCTCCTCGAGCACGCGCTGGCTGCTCGCGCCGGGCGGCAGTTCGGTGACGACGAGTTGCCACTGACCGCGCGCGAGTTCCTCGATCTTCCAGCGCGCGCGCACCTTGATCGAGCCGCGGCCGCTCGCATAGGCGGCGCGGATGTCGTCGCTGCTGCTGATGATCTGGCCGCCGCCGGGGAAGTCCGGCGCCGGCAGCAGCGCGGCGAATGCGTCGTCGGCGAGCTTGTCGTCTTTCAGCAGTGCGACGGCGGCGGCGGCGACCTCGCGCAGGTTGTGGCTCGGCACCTCGGTCGCGAGGCCGACGGCGATGCCGCTCGCGCCGTTCAACAGCACGAACGGCAGCCGCGCCGGCAGCAGCCGCGGCTCCTCGGTCGAGCCGTCGTAGTTCGGCACGAAATCGACCGTGCCCTCGTCGATCTCGTCGAGCAGCAGGCGCGCGATCGGCGCGAGCCGCGCCTCGGTGTAGCGCATCGCCGCCGCGCCGTCGCCGTCCCGGCTTCCGAAGTTGCCCTGGCCATCGACGAGCGGATAGCGCTGCGAAAAGCCCTGCGCCATGCGCACCAGCGCGTCGTAGGCCGCCTGGTCGCCGTGCGGGTGAAAGCGCCCGAGCACGTCGCCGACGACGCGCGCGCTCTTCACCGCCTTCGCGCCGCCCGGCGCGGTGAACGCCAGGCCCATGCGCGCCATGCTGTAGAGGATGCGCCGCTGCACCGGCTTGCAGCCGTCGCAGACGTCGGGCAGCGCGCGGCCCTTGACGACCGAGAGGGCGTACTCGAGGTAGGCGCGCTCGGCGTAGTGGGCGAGCGTGAGGGCGTCGTCGGGGTCGGCCGGCTGCGGGTCGAAGAGATCGTTCATGGACGGAGATTCAACGCATCAGATGACCGTGACCAGCGGCGAATAGCGCGCCAGCGCGGCATCGTGCGTGATGAGGTGCATGGGCTCGCTCACCGCCTGCGCGACGAGCATGCGGTCGAAGGGGTCGCGGTGCAGCAGCGGCAATCCGTGCAGGGCCAGCGCGTGCGTCCAGGTGACGGCAAGCGGCCTGAACCCGGCGCGCAGCGCCGCGGCCTCGAGCGCCGCGGGAGCGAGCGGCAGTTTGCCGGCCGCCGCCTTGATCGCCACCTCCCACAGCGAAACGCTGCTGACGTGCACTTCCTCGGCGCGTTCGATCATGGCCCGGGCCGCCGCACTCAGCTCGTCGGCTTCACGCATCACCCACAACAGGATGTGCGTGTCGAGCAGCAGTTTCATGGTTCGAGCTTGCCCTCCCAGAGGTCGAGCTCGTCGTCGGGCAGCGGGGCGTCGAAATCGGCCGCTTCGACAAACTGCCCTTTGAGCAGGCCGAACTTGATCTTCGCCCGCGACCCCTCGCTAAGCGGCACGAGCTTGGCCATCGGCGTGCCGGCCTTGGCGATGATCACCGTCTCGCCGGCGTGCGCCTGCTCGACCAGTTCTGACAACCGGGTCTTGGCTTCGTAGATGTTGACTTGCATGGCGGACTCGCGCGTTTGACCAACCTTGGTCAATTTTAGCGCGAGTCCTCAAGCCGCGCCGTGGCACTTCTTGTACTTGCGACCGCTGCCGCAGGGGCAGGGATCGTTGCGGCCGATCTTGGGCCCGGGCCGAACGTAGGTCTCCCCCGGCACGCGGCCGGGCGCCGTTTCGAGCCCAGGCATCGTATCGGGCTCGCTCCAGCGCGAACTCGGATCGAACATGTACCACCTCGACATCTCGGTGGCGGCGTCGGCGACGTAGCCGTTCTTTCGTTGCAACTGCGTCGCCCTCGTCTGCTCGAACGGCTCGGCAATCGCGCTCTCGATGAAGTCCAGATCGGCAAAGCCCGCGTCGAGCAGACCTTCGGCCATCCATTCGCGGATCGCCGGCAGGTGCTCGGTCGCGCCGAGGTCGGTCAACTCGCCGACGATCGCATCGAGCAGATGAAACTCCTCCTGGCCCGACGACCCGGCCACGCGCATCGCCGCCGCCTCGCGCTCGCCGGCCGCGATCAGATAGGCGACGACGGCTTCGCGCCCGGCATCGCCTTCGAGCACGCAGGCCTTCAGGCCGCCGAGCACCGCCGCGCGCAGCCACACGTCGCACAGCGGGTCGTCGGCCAGCGCCATCATCGGCTTCAGGTCGCCACCCGAGACCGACGCCAGGCAGCGGCCGTAGCTCTCGTGCACGAGATCGCCGAACCAGGCGTCGACCGCGTCGGCGTCATGCACGCTTCCGATCGCCAGCAGCGGCGCAAACGCGCGCCGGTCGCGCCAGCCGGCAAGCAGGTGCATCGCGAAAAGGTGCAGCGTGTAGTCGTCGTCTTCCGCCAACCCCGGATCCTCGGCGATCGCCTCGAGCGCGGCGACAAGATGCGGCGCCACCTCGTCGCGGTGCGCCTCGGCGAGCGCGACCGCGGCAGCGGGAAATGGCTGCTGCAGGAACTCGAGCCCGTCGCGAACGCGCGTCCAGACGTCGGCACCTGCGGCTTCGGCGGCACGCCACGCATCGCCTCGCAAAGCGTCGCCGCGCCAGAAATCGCGAATCTCGAATAGGCTTGGAACGATGCTGTCAAGCATCGCCTCGACCTCGTCCTCACCGAGCCGGCGCAGAACTTCGGTGTCGGCCGCGGCGAGCACGCGTATCGAGTGCAGCGCCTCGGGGTCGGCCGCCTCCAGCGCCGCCCAGTCCGCCTGCGCGAGACCGACGCCGATCATGAAGCCCTCGCAGAACTCGGCCGCGCCCCATTGCGCTTCGCGCCAGAACAGCGGCTCGAACGCGACAGATTCGCCTTCGAACGCCGCGACCGTCGCGTTGTACAGCCGCATGACGACCGCCAGCATGGCGTTGGCCTGCTCCAGCGTGTCGAACGCGGGCTCACGCTCGCCGTGCGCCCTGTCCCACACCCAGGGCAACCAGGCCGAGGGCATGACCGGCCGCGGGCCGATCGCGAGCGCAGCGGCCAGCCCCTGCAGGCTGCTCGCGTCCATCGCGTGGTCCTGCATCGCCGCGGACGCGGTGAAATCATCGAAGGCCCGCAGATCGTCGTCGCTCGGGGCGGCGCTGAAAACGTTCATCGCGCAGATTGGTTCAGGAGGATGGATCGGCGATTGCCGTCGAACCGAGCAGGATACAGGCCGTCAGCGCGGTTCCAGCCCCGCCGCGGCGCGCTGCGCGTACTCGCCTTCGAGCATCGCCATCACGACCAGCGACTCGTAGCCGCCCTCGACGCGCACCGCCTCGCGCAGCGTGCCCTCGACGACGAAGCCCTCGCTCGCGTAGAGCGCCTGCGCGCGGGTGTTGCCGGCCTTGACGTCGAGCCAGAAGCGGTGCGCGTGCAGGTCGCGAAACGCGAGCTGTTTCAAGCGCCGCACGCAGGCGCGCCCGAGGCCCTCGCCCTTTCTCTGCAGCACGATGCGCTTCAGCTCGACCGCGCGGTGCGGGCTGCGGCAGCCCTGCAGGATCACGAAGCCCACCGCCTGCGTGCCGGGCCCGGCCTCGACGATGAAGTGGCGAAAGTCCGGGAAGCGCACCGCGCCCTCGTGCTGGGTGCGCTCCCACGGCGTGATCGAAGGCAGGTTCGCCGGGTCGCGCTCGACGCCGAGCACGAAGTCGAGGTCCGAAAGCATCGTCGGGCGCAGGCGCAGGGGCTCGTGCAGAGGAACGGCAGTCATCGCAATCCTGAATCGGTTGTCCGCGAGTGTGCCAGCAGATGCGTTTCGGCCGGCTTGCGCCTGGACGCGGCTCAACGGCCGCCGGTCAGCCGCCGGTTTGAGCCCGGGTTCAACTCGGGCGCTGGTCAGGCACACTGCTGATCGACGCTTCCCGCTACGACCATGTCCGAATCTACCGAACTGAACGCGACCGTCTCGAGCCGGGGGCGGATCGTGATTCCAGCCGAACTGCGCAAGCGCCTGGGCTTGGTGCGGGGCTCCGTTCTGCGCTTCGTGCTCGACGCCGACGGCGTCCGGCTGCTACCCGCCGCGGGCGACATGAGGCGGCTCGAGGGCCGGCTGCCGAAGCCGCCGGTGCCCGTCAGCGTCGAGGAGATGAACCGCGCCGTCATCGAGCGGCGCGCAAGGACCGCTCGCGGCTGAGCCTGGAAACCGCAGCGCTCGAGGTGCAGGGCGCCAGCCCCGCCGCCGCTCAATGCAACGTCGCGACCGCGCGCAGCAGTTCGTCTTCGGTCGGGATCCTGCCGAAGCCGGCG
>JBDHSE010000055.1:0-12099 GCA_039807955.1 Ideonella sp.
GCGGCGCGTGCGATCGGGGCGCGGGTCAGCGCGAAGACGAGCGCGGCAACGAGCGCGCCGCAGCCCGCCGCTTCGGCGATCGGCAGCGCGACGACCGAGCCCAGCCCCTTGCTCAGCATGTAGGTGCAAAAGGCCCACGCCATCAGCGCGATCAGCCGCGGAACGACGCGGCCGGCGGCGGCGCGCATGTCGGCGCGGTAGGTGATGCTGCGCTTGATCGTGTACAGGAAGAGCGCGGCGAACACGCCGCCGAGCAGCGGCGAGACGATCCAGCTCGCGACGATCTCCTCGACCGTCGCCCAGTGCACGATCCGCCAGCCGCCAGCCGCGATGCCTGCGCCCATCACGGAGCCGACGATCGCGTGCGTCGTCGACACCGGCGCGTGCAGCGCCGTCGCCAGGTGCAACCACAGCGCCGCGGCGAGCAGCGCGGCGAGCATCAGCCACGCGAAGTCGGCTGGCGCGACGGCGCCCGGGTCGATGATGC
The DNA here is from genome assembly GCA_039807955.1 of Ideonella sp. Classification (GTDB taxonomy): domain Bacteria; phylum Pseudomonadota; class Gammaproteobacteria; order Burkholderiales; family Burkholderiaceae_C; genus CAIKUF01. The sequence goes on from JBDHSE010000055.1 coordinate 488, forward strand.
CGCCCTTGATCGTGCTCGTCACCGCGCCGCCGGCGACGACCGCGCCGAGCACCTCGAAGACCGCCGCGACCGCGAGCGCCGCTGACAGCGTCAACGCGCGCGATCCGACCGCCGGGCCCATGTTGGTCGCGACGTCGTTGGCGCCGATGTTCATCGCCATGTAGGCGCCGACGACGGCCGACGCGGTGAGGAGCCACGTCTGCGTGCCCAGCGCGGCGGCGTCGATGTGCAGCAGCGCCCAGCCGCCGGCCGCGGCGAGCGCGGCGAGCGCGAACAGCAGGCGCGGCAGCTCGCCCGCCGTGCCGGCGCGCGGTACGCGCAGCCCGGCGTCGAGCGCCGGCTTCGAAAGTTCAATAGCCATGCTGCAGTTCTCCGGTCGCGGGCAGGGCGCCGAGCTTGCGCAGCACCGGCAGGAAGCGGTTGCGCTTGGCGACGCCGCCGGTCAGGCTCATGCCGACGCAGTACTTCGAGCAGCGCGAGCTCGGGTGCTGGTGCCAGCGGCGCAGCAGCGCGTCGGCGACGCCGTTGCCGTTGGCCGACTTGGTCTCGACGATGAAGATGTCGTCGCCGATCGCGCCCGCATCGCCCGCGCCGAAGCGCAGGCCGCAGTCGATCGTCATGCGCTCGCCGCCTTCGCGAGCGACGAGCGTGACGCGGCGGTAGCTCATCTCGAGCGTCGGCTCGAGCTCGCGGCCGAAGCCGCGCTCGTACTGCATGCGGTAGGCCTGCTCGACGTGCGCGAGCGCCGGGGCGTCGAGCGTGCCGTACTTGTCGATCGCGTACGGCAGGCGCTTCTTGACCGTGATGCCGCGCTTGTCCTTGAGCTTGACCTCGACGAAGCACAGCGCGGCGTCGAGGTACTTGCGCACCCGCACCTTCATGCGCTGGCGGCGGCCCTGGTGGTGGTCGAAGTAGCTGCTGCGCTGCGCGTCGTCGAAGTAGCAGGTCTCGTAGGTGAACGAGCGCCGGCCGCCGATCTCGAGGATGTCGAAGCGCTCGGCGAGCGCCGGCACCGCCTCGCGCAGCACGGCGGCGCGAGCGACGTACTTGTTGTCGAGCCGCTCGAGCATCGCCGCCTTGGCGTTGAGCGCGTCGAGGCTGATCGCGCGAAACGGCGCCGTCAGCCAGGCTTCAGTGTTTGCGGTAGAAGACATTGATCCTCGCCATGTCGGTGATGTAGTCGAGCGCGACGATCTGGTAGGACATCACGTCCACCCCGAGCCGCTGCGAGAGGTCGGCGCGCATCGCGGCCGGATCCGACAGCGCATGGCCGTCGATCTTGTCGAGGCTGATGCGGATGCCGTCGACCGAGCCGAGCACGCGCGGGTGGTCGAGCACGTAGGCGGCGGCGAGCACGATGACGACGACGACCGCCGTCATCGCGAGCGGCGTGCCGCGGATCGCGCAGATCACGGCGATCGCGATGCTGCCGAAGAAGTAGGTGATCTCGGTCTTCGTGATCGGCTCCGAGCGCAGCGTGAAGAGCGCCAGGATCGCGAACAGGCCGAAGCCCGCGGCGACGCTGAAGTCGACCGCCGACAGCACGGTGAGGACGGCGAAGACGAAGACGTTGAACAGCCCCGCCGCGGTGACGAGCTCCTTGTCGCGGTAGCGCTGGTAGTACAGGCCGAAGATCAGCAGCGCCATCGCGACGATGTCGATGCCGAAGCGGGCGAGCAGCGCGGCGAGCGGCTCCTGGATGAGGAAGGTGAACATCGAGTGAGTTCTTTCGTCTGACCTGGCGATGTGCATGCGGCACGCCACGACGCCGATCGCGCGAACTGCCCGGTTGCGGTTGTGGTGCCGTGGGTCCGGAAGCGACGCGATGCCCCACAGAGCAGCGGCGCGCGGCGGAAATACATCCGCCTTGGCGAAAGGCCCGGAAACTCTGGTGGGCGCCGGATGCCGCGCGGGCGCGGGTGCGGGACACGCGCGCTGGCACGCGCGGGCAAAGGACGCCCGCCGCACCGTTTCATGCGTCGTCGGACGCGCGCAGCGCGGTGGTGCAACCGGGATGCAGCTACAGGACGAGCAGCGCGTCCGGCGTCGGGCCGTGCGGCAAAGCCCCCTCACCCCAACCCTCTCCCCGAGGGGAGAGGGGGAGTTGACCCGCTCCCTTCTCCCGCGCGCGAGGATTGGCCGGCTCCCTCTCCCGCGCGCGGGAGAGGGTTGGGGTGAGGGTCAGCGGGTCAGCGGCCCGGCCGCGCTGCTGCCTTCGAAAGCAGCTACCGCCCGCAGCGCCGTTTCATGCGTCGCCGGACGCGCCAGGCACGGTGGCGCAACTGAAGTGCGCGCCGGGCGTTGGATCAGAAGCAGGCGATCGGGGCGACCGGCGCGCCGAGCGCGGCGGCGGCGTCGATGCGCGCGAGCGAGCCGCCGCACAGCGGCACGGCGGTCGAGACGAGCTGCTCGACGACCTGCTCCGGCCCCCAGTCGGGATGGCGCGCGCGCAGCAGCGCGACGCTGCCGGCGACCATCGGCGCGGCCATCGAGGTACCGCTCCATACGCCCCAGCGGTTGCCGGGAATCGCGCCGTAGATCTTGTCGCCCGGCGCCGCGACCTGCACCCATTCGCCGCGCGTGCTGAACGTGGCGAGCGCGTTGGACTCGGTGCTCGCGGCGACGGCGATCGCGCCTTCCTGCTCCTCGGCCGCCGGGTAGTACGGCGTCGCGTCGCCGGAGTTGCCGGCGGCACTGACGACGACCGCGCCGCCTGCGATCGCGCAGCGCGTCGCGTCGTCCTCGTCGTCGTCGAGGTCGCCGTCTTCGTTGTCGCAGCGCGCGATCTCGGCGATCTCTTCCAGCAGTTCGGTCGGCCGCGTCGTGCCCAGGCTCAGGTTGATGACGTGCGCGCCGTCGTCGGTCGTCGGGTCGCCGTCGGGGTCGACCGCGTGCAGCAGGCCCTCGGCGAGGACCCAGACGTTGCCGGTGCCGTCGGTGTCGAGGACGCGGATCGGCATGATGAGCGCCTGCGGCGCGACCTGCGCGACGAGGCTCGCGACGTGCGTGCCGTGGCCGTAGCCGGCGTCGCCCTGCTGGCCTTCCTCGCTCGGGTCGGCGTCGAAGTCGACGAAGTCGAAGCCCGGCAGCAGCCGCCCGGCGAGCGCGGGGTGGCCGCGATCGACGCCCGAGTCGAGCACCGCGACCCGCACGCCTGCGCCGGTCGAGCGCGCGTGCGCCTCGGGCAGGCGCAGCGAGTCGGTGCTCCACTGCGCCGCGTAGACGCCGGCGTCGCCGCCGATCGCCCACGCCGAGTGGCGCCGCTCCTCGGGCGTCGCGTGCAGCAGGTTGGGTTCGGCGAAGCGCACCCGCGCATCGGCCATGAGCTGCTCCTCGACGTCTTCGGCGTCGTCGCCGGCGGCGACGCTCAGTCGATAGATCGGCCGCTTGCCGAACTGGTCGAGCAGCGCGAGCCGGTAGTCGGCGAGCACCGCGTTCAGGTCGGAAGCGAAATTGAGCCTGACGACCAGCTCGCCGGGGACGACGTCGCTCGGTGTCTCGGTCGGCGGCGTGATGGTTGTACTGCTGCTGCCGCCACCGCCGCAGCCGGCCAGCGCGACGCACGCCGCGGCACAAAGCAGATTCAGTCTGAACGCGTGCATGACGCTCTCCTCGGTTCGATTGCGATCGGCGGCTGCAAGTGCCTGCTGTCGCATCGCGCGACCGTGCCGGCGCTGCAGCGCGGGGCCGTCGTGGGCATAGTGTCTACCAACCGCCGTGCAGCGTGAAGGCTGCCCAGAAGTAGGGATGCGGCTGCGCGCGCAGCGTCTCGATCTGCGTCGCGCGCAGCGCCTGCGCCGGCGGCTCGCCTGCGCGCAGCCGTTCGTACATCTGCGGCATGAAGCCGGCCGCGGCGTCGTCGTGCACCGTCCACAGGCTCGCGAGCACGCGCGACGCGCCGGCGCGCAGGAAGCCGTGCGTCAGGCCGATCAGTTCGTCGCCCGGCATCACGGCGCTGATGCCGGTTTCGCAGGCGCTCAAGGTCACCAGTGCGCCTTGCAGCCGCAGCCGCGCCACATCGCGCACCGTGAACGCGCCGTCGGCGAGGTGCAGTGCCGAGAAGCGCGGGCTGTCGTTGCGAAACTGCGCGTGGCAGGCGATGTGGACGACGTCGGCAGCGGCCGGCGCTTGCAGCGCGGTGCTGCGCGCGGCGTCGCCGTGCAGCGCACGTGCGCCGGGGAAGAGCGCGGCGACCGCATCGACCTCGGCGCCCACCTGCGGCAGCCGCGCGTCGCCGTGGCCGAGGACGAGCGCCGCGCGAAACGCCTCGCGCGTGCGCGCCAGGCAGCGCAGCAGCACGACGGCGCTCGGCGCGCGGCAGAACTCGCGGCGCTCGACCTCGTGCGCGCCGCCGTCGTGCAGCGCCTCGAACGGCAGGTAGTGCAGCACGCCGTGCGGCACGACGACGGCGCGGCGCGCGCCGACCCGCTCCGCGAGCGGCGCCCACAGCAGCGCGTGCAGGCGCTGCAGGTGCACGCGCGCGCGCCTGGCCATCTCGTCGATGCGATGCGCGAGCCGCGCCGTGCCGTGGCGCAGCGTGTCGGTCTGGAAGCGCAGTTGCTCGACTGCGCGCTGCACCTCGTCCTCGCGCGCGCCGAGGCGCTCGACGCTCACGCTGCCGCCGGCAACGACGACGGCATGGAAGGCGCTGTCGAGCGCGAAGTACTCGACGAGCGCGCTGTGCGCGCCGAGCGCCGTGTGCAGCGCCGGCAGGTCGAGCGCATCGTTCGCCGCCGATTGCGCCTGCGCGGGCGACGCGACGAGCGCGCTGCGACGGCCGGCTTCGAGCATTTGCAGCTCGATCGCGCGCGCCCGTTCGAGCAGCCGCGCGGCGTCGCCGCTGCCTTCGGCGAACGGCCGCGCCAGCGCGCGGTAGCAGTCGTCGAGCTCGAGCCGCAGGCGCGCGATCTCGCGCTGGCGCGGGTCGGCGGCGTCGTCGTCACGCTGCGCGTCGATGTCGGTATCGGCGAGCGAGCGGGCGCGCGCCCGCTCGATCCAGTGCAGCGCCTGGTCGGCCGCGCCGTCGGCCGCGGCCAGGCTGGCGCGCACCAGCTCGTGATACGCCAGCAGCTTGTCGCCGAGGAAGGCACTGCGAAACTCCTCGCCCGGCAGGCTGCCGCGCTGCGACTCGACAATCTCGACCGCACGCTCGAACCAGCGCCGCGCCTCGATGGCATCGCCGCGGTCGCGCGCGAGCAGGCCGAGCAGCAGTTGCGATCGGCGCTGCGCCGGCGCGAGATGCATGCGCGCGGCGGCGTCGCAGGCCTCGCGCGCGAGCTGCGCCGCCTGCGCCGCGTCGCCCCCGGCGCGCAGCGCCTCGGCGCGCAGGCAGTGGGCGTGCAGCGCCCAGCTCGTCTGGTGCGCCTCGCGCAGCGGCGGCTCGGCGGCGAGGCTGTGGCGCACGGCGTCCTTCCATTGGCCGCGCCTGGCGGCCAGCTCGGCGAGCCAGAGCTGGACCAGCGCCGTGCCGGTCGCGTTGCCGTCATCGGCGAAGGCCTGTTCGGCCTGCGCGAGCGCGCTCGCCGCCGCGTCGTCGCGGCCGAGCAGCGCAAGCGCGCGCCCGCGCTGCGACAGCGCCCAGGCGCGGTCGGTGCGCAGCGAAGCGGCCTCGTAGCTCGCGAGCGAGCGGTCGTACAGCGCGAGCGCCTCGGGCAGCAGGTTGAGTTCGAGGTAGGCGTCGGCCAGGTTCTCCTCGGCGACGGCAAGGTAGTGCGGCACGTCGAGTGCGGCGTAGCCGCGGCAGGCCCGCTCGAGGCTGCGCAGCGCGTCGCCAAAGCGCCCGCGGCGCATCGCGAGGAGGCCGAGTTCGGCCTCGATCATCGTCGCCAGCAGCGCATAGCCGCCGCGCTCGGCATCGGCCTGCGCCTGGCGGTACAGCGCCTCGGCGGGTGCGAACTCGTGGCGGCGCGAGCGGATGTCGGCGATGCCCTTGGCCGCCATCACCTCGAGCTCGACATCGCTCGCCGCCGCGAAGCGCTCGCGCGCCGCGCTGTAGTGGCCGATCGCTTCGTCGTGGCGGTCGCGCCGCGTCGCGAGCGTGCCGAGGTTGAGCTCGATCTTGCCGGCGGCGCGCGCGTCACCGGCGGAGTCGAACACGTCGCGCGCCTCGCTGCCGCAACGTGCCGCGTCGTCGTGGCGGCCGAGCATCGCGAGCGCCATCATGCGGCTGATCCGCGTCTGCCGCGACCAGCGCTTCGAGCGCCTCTTGCATCTGCCCCTGCGACAGCAGCGCGATGCCGCGCGCCCAGGCGGCAATCGCTTCGATCGCGGCCGCCGGGCGCTGCGCGGCGAGCTGCGCGATCAGCTCGGCGGCGACGCGCGTCGCCGGCGGGTCGGTGCTCCAGGCGGCGTCGCAGCGACGCTTGAGCGCCCAGGCGAGGTCTTCGCCGTCCAGCTCGCCGGCCTGCCGCCAGAGTGCCTGCTGCTCGCCCTCGGGCGCCGCCATCAGCGCAGCAGCGATCTCGTCGGCGCGGCCGGGTGCGGTCACGGCGGCGGTTCGGCTCCGCCGATGTCGAGGTCGGGGATGACGACCTCGAGTTCGCCGCCCTGCACCGTCAGGCTGTAGCGCCCGGCGGGCAGGTTGGAAAAGCCGAACTCGAAGGTCGGGCCGACCTCGCTCGCGAGCGCGCCATCGGCACCGCCCAGCACGACGCGCTCGGCCTGCGGCGTGCCGAACAACTGACCCGCGATCTGCCAGCGCTCGCCGCTGGGCGCGACGCGCAGGTCGATCTCGCACTCCTCGGCGCGATATAGCCACTGGCGTGCCGGCGCCGCGCCGCCGCGCACGCCGAGCGCCGGCGCGAACGGCGCAAGCGGCGCCAGGCCTTCCAGCGGCACGGCGACGAGGCGCCGCAAGAGCTTGGCCGCGCGCTCGACGGCGCGGCGCGTCGTGCTGCGCAGCGCGACCGCGCGCTCGCGCACCGCGGCCGGCGGCGCTTCGTCGAGCGCGGCGCGGCGCAGCAGGTCGGCGAGGGGGTCGGTCTCGGAAGGCGGGGGTTGCGTCATGGTGCGGCGTCCGCGAGCTTGCGGCAAGGGCGTCCTGGCGCACAGAGCGGCGGCGATGCGTTCTGATACATCATCGTTCGGCTCACGGCAACTGCTCCATCGCGTCGCGCAGCTTGGCGAGGCAGCGCGCGCGCGTCGGGCCGATGCTGCCGACCGGCATGCCCAGGCGCGCCGCGATGTCGGCATACGGCGGCGCGTCGTCGGCGCCGTAGAGCAGGCCGAGCAGCGAGCGGCAGGGCTCTTGCAGCGCGTCGAGCGCGGTGCGCGCGCGGTGGCGCTGCTGCAGCTCGTCGAGCAGATCCTCGGGCAGCGGGTCGGGGTCGACCGGGTCGATCGCGCCGGCTTCGTCGTCATCGCCCGCCGGCGAGCGCAACGGCACGCCGCGCGCGCGCTCGCGCAGCCGGCGCAGCGTCTCGCGCCGCGCCGTCGTCACGAGCCAGGCCTGCACGCGTTCGGGCTGCGCGAGCGCATCGAGGTGCTCGTGCAGCCGCACGAAAACGGTCTGGAAGACGTCGGCCGCCTCGTCGGCGTCGAGCCCGGCGCGCCGCGGCACGGTGTAGATCAAGCGCTCGAAGCGCAGCACGAGCCGCTCCCAGGCGCGCGCCTCGCCGCGCCGGCAGGCGGCGACGAGTTCGGCGTCGCTCTCGGGCGAGGGTGGCGACGCGCCGGCTTTCGACCGCGCCTGCGGTTGCGTGTCGGCGTCGAAAGCGGCGGTCATCGGTCGGCTCTTGCGTTGCGCGGAAATTGTAGGGGCCGCCCCCGGCGTGCGACCGCGATATGCCTGCGTCGGGTTGCGGCATCGCCATTCGAATGCGGGGCGACCCCGCCACGCTGCGCTCTATCGAACCCGATCATCTGGACGGATCAGGTTACCCCCAAGAATTGGGGGGGTCTTCGTCCAACTCGACCGGCGAGACTACCTGCACATGGCCGAGGTCGAGGTCTTCGCGGGGCCGGTCCCCGAGCCCGAAACCTACTCGCTGATGCTCGCTGGCTTGGCGATCGCCGGCGCGCCTGCCGGGCCTACAGGCCGGCCGCTGCACGCAGCGCATTCGCCTTGTCGGTCCTTTGGCTTCGGCCGGCCCTGCGGGCCTTCACATCGCTGCGCGATGTGAGCCTGCGCCGACGCACGGACCAACCGTGCGCCCTTGGCGCACGGCGGGCTTACAGCCCGGCTGCGGCCTTCAAGGCCGCAGCTTTGTCGGTCCTTTGGCTTCGGCCGGCCCTGCGGGCCTTGACTTCGCTTCGCGAAGTCAGCCTGCGCCGAAGAACAGACAAGCTCGCTTCGCTCGGGGCCTTACAGGCCCGCCGCCGCGCGCAGCGCGGCGGCCTTGTCAGTTCTCTCCCACGTGAACTCGGGCTCGTCGCGGCCGAAGTGGCCGTAGGCGGCGGTCTTCTCGTAGATCGGGCGCAGCAGGTCGAGCATCTGGATGATGCCCTTGGGGCGCAGGTCGAAGTGCTCGGTGACGAGCGCGGCGATCTTCTCGTCGCTGATCCTGCCGGTGCCTTCGGTGTAGACCGTGACGTTCATCGGCTTGGCCACGCCGATGGCGTAGGCCACCTGCACCTGGCACTGGCGCGCGATGCCGGCGGCGACGATGTTCTTGGCGACGTAGCGCGCCGCGTAGGCGGCCGAGCGGTCGACCTTGGACGGGTCCTTGCCGCTGAACGCGCCGCCGCCGTGCGGGCAGGCGCCGCCGTAGGTGTCGACGATGATCTTGCGGCCGGTCAGGCCGCAGTCGCCCTGCGGGCCGCCGACGACGAAGCGGCCGGTCGGGTTGATGAGGTACTTGGTGTCCTTCAGCCACTCGCGCGGCAGCACCGGCTTGATGATGTCCTCGATCACGGCGTCGATGAACGACTGCTTCATCTTGGTCGGCGTCTCGCTCTGGTCCGGGCTGTGCTGGCTGGAGAGCACGACGGTGTCGATCGAGTGCGGCTTGCCGTCGACGTAGCGCATCGTGACCTGGCTCTTCGCGTCAGGCCGCAAGAAGGGCATGCGGCCGTCCTTGCGCAACTGCGCCTGGCGCTCGACGAGGCGGTGCGCGTAGTAGATCGGCGCCGGCATCAGGTCGGGCGTCTCGTCGCAGGCGTAGCCGAACATCAGGCCCTGGTCGCCGGCGCCGGTGTTCAGGTGGTCGTCGCTCGCGTGGTCGACGCCCTGCGCGATGTCGTTGCTCTGCTTGTCGTAGCAGACCATCACCGCGCAGCCCTTGTAGTCGATGCCGTACTCGGTGTTGTCGTAGCCGATGCGCTTTATGGTGTCGCGCGCGACCTGGATGTAGTCGACGTGCGCGTTGGTCGTGATCTCGCCGGCGAGGACGACGAGGCCGGTGTTGGTCAGCGTCTCGGCGGCGACGCGCGAGCGCGGGTCCTGCGCGAAGATTGCGTCGAGAATCGCATCCGAGATCTGGTCGGCCACCTTGTCGGGATGGCCCTCGGAGACGGATTCGGAAGTGAAGAGGAAGTCGTTCGCCATGGGGATGCTCCGGTTGGGTTTCAGATCGCGTTGCCGGTCTGGTTTCCCTTCGGAGTCGGCGAACGCTTTAGCAGGATTTGTTGAGCCCGGCGTTTCGGCCTTCGCCCGGCAGGCGCCGCTTCGGCCCCTGCATCGCCCCGCAAGTAGTTCATAACTCGGCGATGGCGGCATTATAGGAAGCATGCACCGCATCGTCGCCTGGCTCTCGCGCCGCCCGCTGTGGCTTTTGCACGCCGCCGGCGCGGCGATCGGCTGGCTGACGTACTTCCTGTCGCCGACGTATCGCCGGCGGATGCACGCGAACGCGGCGCTCGCGAGCGTCGCGCCGAGCGCGCGCCGCGGCGCGGTCGCCGAAGCCGGGCGCGCGCTGCTCGAACTGCCCTACCTCTGGCTGCGCCCGCCGGGCGAGACAATCTCGCCGCCGGTGCAGTGGGACGGCGCGGCGCTGATCGACGCCGCGCATGCGCGGGGCCGCGGCATCGTCTTCCTGACGCCGCACATGGGCAGCTTCGAGGTCACCGCGCAGGCCTACGCCGAGCGCTACGCCGCGGCGCACGGCCCGATCACCGTGCTCTACCGGCCGGCACGCAAGGCCTGGCTGCGCGAACTGGTCGATACCGCCCGCGCCCGCCCCGGCCTCGCGACGGCGCCGGCGACGCTGGCCGGCGTGCGCCAGATGATCCGCGCGCTGCGCCGCGGCGAGGCGGTCGGCCTGCTGCCCGACCAGGTGCCGCCCGCGGGGCTGGGCGTGTGGGCGCCGTTCTTCGGCCGGCCGGCGTACACGATGACGCTTGCCGCGCGCCTCGTGCAGCAGACCGGCGCGACGCCGCTGCTCGCCTGGGGCGAACGCCTGCCGCGCGGCAGCGGCTACGCGGTGCGGCTCGCGGCGCTGCCCGAGGCGCTGCCGGCCGACGATCCGGTCGCCGCCGCAACGGTCGTCAACCGCGCGATGGAGACGCTGATCCTGCGCGCGCCGCAGCAATACCTGTGGGGCTACAACCGCTACAAGGGGCCGCGCCAGGAGGCCGACCCGCGCGCCGCCGGCTGATCGCGCCCTGCGAGCGCGCGGGCACGATCGATAATCCCCGCATGCAGTTGAGCTTCACGAAGATGCAGGGCGCGGGCAACGACTTCGTCGTCATCGACGCAACGCGCGCGCCGCTGCGGCTGGCGCCCGAACAGCTGCGCCGGCTCGGCGACCGCCGATTCGGCGTCGGCGCCGACCAGATCCTCGTCGTCGAGGCGGCCGACACGCCCGGGGTGGACTTTCGCTACCGCATCTTCAACGCGAGCGGCGACGAGGTCGAGCACTGCGGCAACGGCGCGCGCTGCCTGGTGCGCTTCGTCCACGACAAGGGCCTGTCGGCGAAAACGACACTGCGCGTCGCGACCGTCAACAACCTGCTCGAGCTGCGCCTGCAGGCGGACGGCCGGGTGACGGTCGATATGAACCGGCCGGTGTTCGAGCTGGCGCGTGTCCCGTTCGACGCTTCCGGGCTCGCCGCGCGCACGGTGGGTGGCTTCGAACTGTGGCCGCTCGACTTGCCGGGCGCGATAGTCGAAGTCGCCGTGCTGTCGATGGGCAACCCGCACGCGGTGCAGATCGTCGACGACGTCGATACCGCGCCAGTCGAGACCATCGGCCCGCAGGTCGAACGCCACCCGCGCTTTCCGCGCAAGGTCAACGCCGGCTTCATGCAGATCGTGGCGCGCGACGCGGCGCGGCTGCGTGTCTTCGAGCGCGATGCCGGAGAGACGCTCGCCTGCGGCACCGGCGCCTGCGCCGCGGTCGTCGCCGGCATCCGCCTCGGGCTGCTCGACGCCGCGGTCGAGGTGCAGACGCGCGGCGGATCGCTGCGCATCGAATGGGCCGGCGGCGACAGCCATGTGCTGATGACGGGCCCGGCAGAAACGGTTTTCGAAGGAAGCATAGCCCTATGACGACGAACCTCGGCACGCAAGGCATCACCGAAGCCGACATCGCGAATTTCCTCGCCAATACCCCCGGCTTCTTCGAGCGCCACGCCGAACTGCTCGGCGCCGTCCAGCTCACGAGCCCGCACGGCCAGCGCGCCGTCTCGCTGCAGGAGCGGCAGATGGAAATGCTGCGCGACAAGATCAAGGGCCT
>JBDHSE010000056.1:0-11982 GCA_039807955.1 Ideonella sp.
TGAGGAACGGCGGCCGCTACGACGGGCGGCTCGGCATCTTCGTGCCGATGGCCTGCGTGCGCGAGCTGCATCGCGCCAGCCGGCGGCTGCCGTTCGGCATCGAAGTCGTCGCCTTCGCCGAGGAAGAAGGCCAGCGCTACAAGGCGACCTTCCTCGGCTCGGGCGCGATCACCGGCCACTTCGACCCGGCCTGGCTCGACCAACTCGACGTCGAAGGCATCGCCATGCGCGACGCGATGCGTGCCGCCGGCCTGCCGGCGACGATGGAGACGATTAGCGCGCTGCGGCGCGACCCGGCGCGCTACCTCGGCTTCGTCGAAGTGCACATCGAGCAGGGCCCGGTGCTGAACGAACTCGGGCTGCCGCTCGGCGTCGTCACGTCGATCAACGGCAACGCGCGCTTTGTCGGCGCCGTGATCGGCGTCGCGAGCCACGCCGGGACGACGCCGATGGATCGCCGCCGCGACGCCGCGACGGCCGTCGCCGAGCTTACGCTCTATGTCGAGCGCCGCGGCGCCGCAGAGCCGAACCTCGTCGCGACGATCGGCATGCTGCAGGTGCCGTCGGGGTCGATCAATATCGTCCCCGGCCGCTGCGAGTTCAGCCTCGACATCCGCGCGACGACGAACGAAGTGCGCGACGCGTGCATCGCCGACGTGCTCGCAGAGCTGGACGCGATCTGCACCCGCCGCGGCCTGCACCACCACATCGAGGAGACGATGCGCGCCGCCGCCGCGCCGAGCGCGCCCGACTGGCAGGCACGCTGGGAGCAGGCCGTCGCCGCGACCGGCCTGCCGGTGCACCGCATGCCCAGCGGCGCCGGCCACGACGCGATGAAGCTGCACGAAGTGATGCCGCAGGCGATGCTGTTCCTGCGCGGCGGCAACTCAGGCATCAGCCACAACCCGCTCGAGGAGATCAGCAACGACGACGCCGAGCTGTGCGTGCGGGCGTTCCAGAACCTGCTCGAACAACTCGCGAAGGAACACGCATGAACACCAACCACGAACGGCTCGACGCCTGGGTCGACTCGCACTTCGACGACGAGGTGCGCTTCCTCCAGGCGCTCGTCCAGGTGCCGACCGACACCCCGCCCGGCAACAACGCGCCGCACGCCGAGCGCGCGGCCGAACTGCTCGCCGGCTTCGGCTTCGACGCCGAGCGCCATCCGGTGCCGGCGCAGGAGGTGAAGGACTACGGCCTCGAGTCGATCACCAACCTGATCGTTCGCCGCCGCTACGGCGAAGGCCGCACGATCGCGCTCAACGCGCACGGCGACGTCGTCCCGCCGGGCGACGGCTGGACGCACGGCCCCTACAGCGGCGACATCGAGGACGGCAGGCTCTACGGCCGGGCGTCAGCCGTCAGCAAGAGCGACTTCGCGACGTTCACGTTCGCAACCCGCGCCCTCGAATCGCTAGGCGCGAAGCTCGCCGGCAGCGTCGAGCTGCACTTTACCTACGACGAGGAGTTCGGCGGCGAACTCGGCCCCGGCTGGCTGCTGCGCCAGGGGCTGACGAAGCCCGACCTGCTGCTTGCCGCCGGTTTCAGCTATCAGGTCGTCACCGCGCACAACGGCTGCCTGCAACTGGAGGTGACGGTGCACGGCAGACAAGCGCACGCCGCGATCCCCGACACCGGCGTCGACGCGCTGCAGGCGGCGGTCGCGATCCTGAACGCGCTCTATTCGCAGAACACGCTCTACAAGCAGGTGCGCTCGAAGGTGCCCGGCATCACGCACCCGTACCTGAACGTCGGGCGCATCGACGGCGGCACGAACACCAACGTCGTCCCCGGCAAGGTCGTCTTCAAGCTCGACCGGCGCATGATCCCCGAGGAGAACCCGGCCGAGGTCGAGGCGGCGATCCGCAAGGTCATCGCCGACGCGGCGGCGGCCTGCCCCGGCGTCAAGGTCGACATCAAGCGCCTGCTGCTGGCCAATTCAATGCAGCCGCTGGCTGGCAACCAACCACTCGTCGAAGCGCTGCAGCGCAACGGCGCGGAAGTGTTCGGCGAGCCGATCCCGACCTCGGGCACTCCGCTCTACACCGACGTGCGGCTGTATTGCGAACGCGGTATCCCGGCCGCGATCTACGGCGCCGGCCCGCGCACGGTGTTCGAGTCGAACGCCAAGCGCGCCGACGAGCATCTCGTGCTCGAAGACCTGCGCCGCGCGACCAAGGTCGTTGCGCGAACGCTGTACGACCTGCTCGCCAGCGCCTGACGCCCGCGCGAACGACGAGCACCGCGATGCCCGCCTTCACGAACCCCGATCCGACACCGGCGCAGATGCTCGCCCACCTGCGCCGCGCCAACGAGGTCGCGCGCCGGGCGCTGGCGCTCGGCCGCCATCCGTTCGGCGCAATCCTCCTCGCGCCCGACCACGAGACGGTGCTCGCCGAGCAGGGCAACGTCGACAGCGTGAACCATGCGGAGGCGGTGCTCGCGCGCACCGCAGTGCTGAACTTCGCGCCCGACTTCCTGTGGAACTGCACGCTCGTCACGACCGTCGAGCCGTGCTGCATGTGCGCCGGCACGCAGTACTGGGCGCACATCGGGCGCCTCGTCTACGGCATGGAAGAACGCCGCCTGCTCGCGTTTACCGGCAACCACACCGAGAACCCGACGCTGGACCTGCCGTGCCGCGAGGTGTTCGCCCGCGGCCACAAGCCGGTCCGCGTCTGGGGTCCGCTGCCCGAGGCCGAAGCCGAGATCGCCGCGCTGCACGCCGGCTTCTGGAGCGCGCGGCACACCGGCCCAACCTGAAGCAGCCCGGCCTCAGCCCGGCGTCAGCGTCGAAGACAGCAGCGTCGCGATGCCGAGGAACGACGAGAAGCCGACGACGTCGGTCACCGTCGTCAGGATGATCGTCGATGCGAGCGCCGGGTCCTGCCCGAAGCGCTTGAGCAGCACCGGCACCATCGCGCCGGCGATGCCGGCGACGATCATCGAGATCACCATCGACAGCATGCACACCAGCACGAGGCCGGCCGAGCCGCTCCACAGGTAGACGCCGAGCCCCGTCGTCAGCGCGACGGCGAGGCCGTTGGCGATGCCGACGAGCGCTTCCTTGCCGAGCAGGCGGTGCCACTGGCGCAGCGTGACCTCGCGCAGCGCGAGCGCGCGCACCGTCACCGCGAGCGCCTGCGCGCCGGCGTTGCCCGACTGCCCGGCGACGACCGGCAGCAGCACCGCGAGCGCGGTGAACTTCGCGATCGTGCCCTCGAACAGGGCGACGACGCCGGCCGCGAGGAACGCCGTCAGCAGGTTGATCTGCAGCCACGGCAGGCGCCGCGCGATCGCGAATGCCGGCGGCGACAGCGCGCGCTCGTTGCGGCTCGCGCCGACCATCGCCTGCGCATCGAGGCTCGACTCCTGCTTGACGGCGGAGACGATCTCGGACTGGCCGATGACGCCGACGAAGCGGCCGTCGGCGTCGACGACCGGCAGCTCGTGGATCGGCTGGCGCTGCAGGCGCTCGACGAAGACTTCGCGCGGCTCCATGTCGTTCGCGACGGCGATCAGCGGCTGCATCAGGTCGGCCAGCGGCGCGGCATCGTCGGCCACCGCCAGATCCTGGATCTCGACGCGGCCGACGAGGCGCGCGTGCTCGTCGACGACGAACAGCTCGCGCAGCCCGCGCCGGCCGAGCCCCTTGAGCCTGAAGAGCGCGTCGCCGACGTTCATGCCGGTGCGCAGCCAGGCGACGTGCGGGTCCATCAGATGGCCGGCGGCATCGTGCGGGTACGCCATCAGCTCGCGCAGTTCGCCCGCCACCTCCGCCTGCAGCGCGCCGAGCAGCGATTGGCGCAGCGCCGGTCTGGCCTGCGACAGCGCGGCGGCGCTCGCCGCCGGCTCGGCCTCGGCGAGCAGCGCAGCCGCGGTCGCCTGCGGCAGCGCGCCGAGCAGCCGCGCCGCGACGTCCGACGCGAGCGACTCCCAGACGCGCACGCGCACGGCCTCGGGCTGCTGCGCGAGCAGCGCGGCGGCGTCGGCGAGCGCGATGCGCTCGACCTGCTGCGCCGCCTCGCGCGGGAAGTCGAGCAGGTAGCGCCGGCCGAGCGTCGCCGCCGCGGCGTGCAGCGCGCCATCGTCCGCACGGGCGTGCGCGTTCATCGGTGCCCGCGCCGCGCCGCGCGCACACCGCCGCGCGGCGCGCCGCCGGCGAGCCATGCGCCGAGCAGCGCGTCGATCAGGGCCGCGACCGCAGCCCAGTAGCCTGCCGCGACGAAGCCGGCCAAGCCGTCGGCCGCATCGGCCGGACGCTGCGCGACGGCCGCCGCGGCGTCGCGCAGTTCGGCGAGCGTGACGACGCCGAGCAGGCGGCCACCGCGCTCGACGACGGCGGCGCGCGCTTCGCGCGCGAGCGCCGGCAGCTCGGCCGCGGCGGCAACCGGCATCAGCGCCGGCAGCATCGCAACCGGTTGCCACAGCGCACCAAGCGTCGCCGCCGGCGCCGCCTGCAGCAACCGCGCCGCGCCGGCCCAGCCGCGCAGGCGGCCGCCTTCGACGACGAACACACCGTCACCCGCCGTTGCGGCGCGGCGCAGCGCGTCGAGCGCTTGCGCCGCATCGGTGCTGGCGTCGAGGGCGACGACCTCGGTGTGGGCCCGCGCGCCGACCGCGTCCTCGGGGTAGCGCAGCAGCGCGCGGCAGGCGAGCGCCTGCGCGTGCGGCAGGCGCTCGAGCAGCGCGTCGCGCTGCGCCGGCGGCAGGTGGCGCAGCGCCGCCGTGACATCGTGCGTGCGCAGCGCATGCAGCATGAGCGCGGCGCGGTCGGCGTCGAGCGCCGCAAGGCCGGCGGCCGCATGGCGCGGCTGCAGCGCGGCGAACGTCGGCGCCAGCAGCCGCGCCGGCAGCGCGGCGAGCAGCGCCGCCGTCTGCGCCGCCGGCATCGCCTCGAGCTCGCGCGCCGCCTCGTCCGGGTGGGCGTCGACGAAGGCGACGCTCAAGGCGTCGAGTTCAGTGCTCACCGCCGCCTGCCTCGGCCCGCGCCGCGGTGAGCAGCACGACCGGTTGCACGCTGAACAGATGGCCGGGCACGCTGACGCGGCCCTGCTCCGACTCGAGCAACGCGCCGTGGGCGTTGATCTCGAGGATGCGGCCCTCGATCTCGCCGACGCGGATCGTCTGCCCCGGCATGAAGCTCTGGCGCAACTGCTGGGCGCCGATCAGGTTGGCGACATGCTGGCGCGCGCCGAGGCTGATCGCGACGACGGCGCCGCCGGCGACGGCGACCGCGACGGCGCCGACGAAGATCGCGAGGAACGTCACCCGCGCGCCCATCTGGTCGGCACCGACGAGCACCGCGCCGGTGAGGATCGCGACCTGCACGCCGCGCGCCGCGACGCCGCGCTGGGCAGGCGGCAGCACGCCCGATTCGTGCACCAGGTCGGCGGCGAAGCGCGACAGCAGCCAACCGCCGCCGATGATGAGCAAGCCTGCGAGCAGCGCCGGCAGCCGATCGAGCATGCGCACGAGCCATGCGGTGAAGCCGTCGAAGCCGAGCAACTGCGCCGCGGTCGCGGCGAAGAACAGCATCACCGCCCAGAACACGACGGCGCCGATCGGAGCGGCCGAGCGCGCGACGCGCAACCGCGCCGCGCGCCCCGGGCCGAGCAGGCGCTCGATCGCCCGATCCGACCATTGCAGCACCCGATGGCTGAGCGCGCGCAGCAGACTCGCGAGCAGCCAGCCGGCGAGCAGCAGCAACAGCGCGCCGAGCAGGTCCGGCGCGAGCGCGGCGATGCGGTCGATCACCGCCCGGCCCATCTGCAGCACCTGCTCCCTCAGCGTCGTCGCCTCGCCCATCGCCTGTTCGGTCTCGTGAACGGGTTCATTGTCCACGCATCGCGCGGCATGGACGCGAGCGCGGCGATCGCTACACGCGCCGCGGCGGCACGAGGAAGTCGGCCGTCACGCCGCGCCGCTCGCGGGCGCGCGCGAGTTCGCGCCGCGCGACGACGCCCAGGTGCACCTCGTCGGGGCCGTCGAGCAGCCGCAGCGCGCGGCCCCAGGTCCACAGGTAGGCGAGCGGCGTGTCGCTCGACAAGCCCATTGCGCCGAAGACCTGCATCGCGCGGTCGAGCACGCGCGTCTGCAGCCGCGCGGCGACGACCTTGATCGCCGAGACCTCGGTGCGCGCCGCGGCGTTGCCGTCGCGGTCCATGCGCCACGCGGCGTGCAGCACGAGCAGGCGGGCCTGGTCGATCTCGATGCGGCTTTCGGCAATCCACTCGCGCAGGTTCGCGAAGCCCGAGAGCGGGGCGCCGAACGCCTTGCGTTCGAGCGCGCGATCGCACAGCAGCTCGAGCGCCAGCTCGCACTGGCCGATGCTGCGCATGCAGTGGTGCACGCGCCCCGGGCCGAGCCGCGCCTGCGCCATCGCGAAGCCGGCGCCGTCGTCGCCGAGCAGGTTCGCCGCCGGCACGCGAACGTTGCGAAAGACGATCTCGCAATGGCCCTCGATCGCGCGATGCTGGACGACGGGGATGTTGCGAACGACTTCGAGCCCCGGCGCGTCCATCGGCACGAGCAGCATCGAATGGCGGCGGTGCGGGTCGGCCGGCGCATCCACCTCGTCGCGCACGCCCATCACGATCGCCAGTTCGCAGCGCGGATGCGCGGCGCCGGTGATGAACCACTTGCGGCCATTGACGACGTAGTCGCTGCCGTCGCGCGCGATGCGCGTCTGCAGATTCGTCGCGTCGCTCGACGCGACATCCGGCTCCGACATCGCGAAGCACGACCGGATCTCGCCTTCGAGCAGCGGGCGCAACCAGCGCGCCGACTGCGCCGGCGTCGCGAAGCGGTGCAGCAGCTCCATGTTGCCGGTGTCGGGCGCGCTGCAGTTGAAGACCTCGGATGCCCACGGCACGCGGCCCATGATCTCGGCGAGCGGCGCGTAGTCGAGGTTCGCGAGCCGCGTCCCCGGCTCGTCGTCGCGCAGCGCCGGCAGGAACAGGTTCCACAACCCGGCCGCCTTCGCCTGCGCCTTGATCGGGTCGATCACGTCGAGCGGATAGACACCTTCGTCGGCATAGCGATGCCAGTCGCGGTTGGACGGCAGCACGAGGCGCTGCATGAAGTCGCGCACGCGCTGCTGCAGCGCGAGGCTGGCGGGGGAGAAATCGAAGTCCATGCCGGTCGGGAGTGCGGGCCGCGGTCCCCGATGGTGCCGCCCGGGGTGCGAAACGGCAATCGCTTCCGCGACATCGCGCCGTCCTTTGAGTGACCGCAAAGGCCGCGCAGGATTTGCCGCGGGCAGCCGCGGCGGATTCGGTATCCTGCCGCCTTTGCGCGCGTTTTGCGTCGCGTCCATACCCTGTGGGAGAGTCTTCGATGACCCGTGTTTTCAATTTCAGCGCCGGCCCCGCCGTGCTGCCCGAACCCGTGCTGCGCAAGGCGGCCGAAGAGATGCTCGACTGGCACGGCTCGGGCATGTCGGTGATGGAGATGAGCCACCGCGGCAAGGAGTTCATCTCGATCCACGCCGAGGCCGAGTCGCTGCTGCGCGAGCTGCTCGCGATCCCCGCCAACTACAAGGTGCTCTTCCTGCAGGGCGGCGCGATCGGCGAGAACGCGATCGTCCCGATGAACATGCTGCGCGGCAAGACCGGCGCCGACTACATCAACACCGGCGAGTGGTCGAAGAAGTCGATCAAGGAGGCGAAGAAGTACTGCGCCGTCAACGTCGCCGCGACGTCGGAAGCGGGCGGCTTCACGAGCATCCCGCCGCGCGCCGAGTGGAAGCTCGACCCGAACGCCGCCTACGTCCACATCTGCTCGAACGAGACGATCGGCGGCGTCGAGTACCACTGGACGCCCGATGTGGGCAGCGTGCCGCTCGTCGCCGACATGTCGTCCGACATCCTGTCGCGCCCGGTCGACGTCTCGAAGTACGGCCTGATCTACGGCGGCGCGCAAAAGAACATCGGCCCGGCGGGGCTGACGATCGTCATCGTTCGCGAGGACCTGATCGGCAACGCGCTCGCGATCACGCCGTCGGCGTTCGACTACGCGCAGCAGGCGGCGAACGACTCGATGCTCAACACGCCGCCGACCTACGGCATCTACATCGCCGGGCTCGTCTTCAACTGGATCAAGGCGCAGGGGGGCCTGGCCGCGATGGAGCAGCACAACCGGGCGAAGGCGGCGCTGCTGTACGACTACCTCGACACGACGGCGTTCTATTCGAACCCGATCGCGAAGGCCGACCGTTCGCTGATGAACATCCCGTTCAAGCTGAAGGACGCGGCGCTCGACGAAGCGTTCCTGAAGGGCGCGCAGGCCAAGGGCATGCTGCAGCTCAAGGGCCACCGCTCGGTCGGCGGCATGCGGGCGTCGATCTACAACGCGATGCCGGTCGAAGGCGTTCGCGCGCTCGTCGCGTACATGAAGGAATTCGAGGCGGCACATGGCTGAGCAGTTCAAGGTCCTGGTCCTCAACGCTGTCTCGAGCAACGGCCTCAAGCGCCTGCCCGCCGAGCGCTACACGGCGGCCAAGGACGTCGCCGCACCCGACGCGATCCTGCTGCGCTCGGCCGACCTGCACTCGACGCCGATCGCGAAAAGCGTGCTCGCGATCGGCCGCGCCGGCGCCGGCACCAACAACATCCCGGTCGCGGCGATGAGCCAGCGCGGCGTGCCGGTCTTCAACGCGCCCGGCGCGAACGCCAACGCGGTGAAGGAGCTGGTGCTCGCCGGCATGCTCATCGCGGCGCGCAACATTTCGCCGGCGCTGCGCTTCGTCGCCGCGCTCGACGCCAACGCGCCGGACATGGACAAGACGGTCGAGAACGGCAAGAAGGCGTTTGCCGGCTACGAGCTCGCCGGCAAGACGCTCGGCGTCATTGGCCTGGGCAAGATCGGCTGCCTCGTCGCCGACGCCGCGATCAAGCTCGGCATGAACGTGCTCGGCTTCGACCCCGAAATCACGGTCGACGCCGCGTGGAGCCTGCCGTCGCAGGTGAAGAAGGCGGCGAGCGTCGCCGAGGTCCTCAAGCACGCGCAGTTCACGACGCTGCACGTGCCGCTGATCAGCGCGACGCGCGACCTCGTCAACGCGAAGAACCTCGCGCTGCTGCACCCCGGCAGCGTGGTGCTGAACTTCTCGCGCGAGGGCGTCGTCAACGAGGACGCGGTGCTCGCGGCGCTCGAGTCCAAGCAGCTCGGCTGCTACGTCTGCGACTTCCCGAGCGCGGCGATCAACGCCCACCCGCGCGTCGTCGCGCTGCCGCACCTCGGCGCCTCGACGCGCGAGGCAGAGGAGAACTGCGCCGTGATGGTCGTCGACCAGCTGCGCGACTTCCTCGAGCACGGCAACATCACGAACGCGGTGAACTTCCCGAACGTCTCGCTCGCGCGCGAGTCGACGCACCGGGTCGCGATCGCGAACGCGAACGTGCCCAACATGCTCGGCCAGATCTCGACCGCGATGGCCAAGGCCGGGCTCAACATCCACAACATGGTCAACAAGTCGCGCGGCGAGATGGCCTACACCCTCGTCGACGTGAGCGACACGCTGCAGCCGCAGACGCTGGCCGAGATCGCCGCGATCGACGGCGTGCTGTCGGTGCGCTACCTGAAGTTGCAGGACTGACGCCGGGCTTCGCCGGGCCGCTTGGCAACGGCGGCCCGCTGCCGGCGCGCAACCGGTGTGCCCGCGGCGGTCGGCCGTCGCGCGCCGCGGACGGCGCCGGCCGGGCGATCGCTCACCCGCTGACCGCCTGCCTGAGCGTCTTGACCAGCAACTCATGCAGCAGGTCCGCCGCCTTGCTCGCGCGCGACTCGCGGCTGCGGTAGACCGCGACTTCCATCGGCGCCAGCGGGCCGAGCCCCTGATCGGCGCCGAGCACCTGAAGCTCGCGCGGCGCGCTGCATTGCGTCAGCGCCGCGACCGCGAGCCCGCTCTCGACGGCGGCGATCTGCCCCGCGAGGCTCGAGCTGTTATAGACGACGCGGTAGCGCCGGCCCTGCTGCGCGAGCGATTCGATCGCGCCGCGGCGCGCCAGGCTCGCTTCCTCGTAGACGGCGATCGGCAGCGGGTCGCGCCGCCACAGCTCGAACTGCGGCGACCCGACCCAGACCATCGGCTCGTGAAAGAGCAGCGTGCCGCGGCGCGCGTTGTCGCGCGAGACGAGGGCCAGATCGAGTTCGCCGCGCGCGACGCGCGGAATCAGCGACGTCGACTGCTCGCAGTCGAGCTGAATCTCGACGCCGCTGTAGCGCGCCGCGAAGCGCCGCAGGACCGGCGTGAGGTAGCTGGCCGCATAGTCGTCCGGCACGCCGAGCCGCACTTGGCCGACGAAGTCCTTCGTGCCCTGCAGCGCCGCGCGCGCCTCGGCGTGCAGCTCGAGCATGCGCCGGGCATAGCCGAGCAGCGTCTGGCCGTCGGGCGTCAAGGTCAGCCGGTGCGGCCCGCGCTCGAGCAGCCGGCGGCCGACGGCATCCTCGAGCTTCTTCAGCTGCATGCTCACCGCCGACTGCGACCGATGCACGTCGCCCGCCGCGCCGGCGAGCGATCCGGCGTCGACGACGGCAACGAAGCAGCGCAGCCACTCGAGCTTCGGTTCGGCGCGCATCGGGTGGTTTTCGATTATCGAAATGCGTACCGTTGAATTATGCGCTTTGCATAACAGCTCCGGCCGCCGACACTGCGCCTCGCCATGCAAGCCGACTCGTCGATCGACATCGCGCCGGCGCGATCCGAGGCGGTCGCTGCGCGCGCGAACGCAGCCTCAGCTTCGCGCGCCGCCCTGCCCTTTGTCGCCGGCAGCGCCGTGCTGGGAACGATCGGCGTGTTCGTCCACGCGGCCGCTGCGGAGCCGCTGACCGCGACCTGGTTCCGGTGTGCGTTCGGCCTGCTCGCGCTGACCGCCTGGCTGCTGTGGCGCGGGCAGTTGGGCGCGCTGCGGCTGCGCCGTCGTGCGCTGGCGCCGGTGTTGCTCGCGAGCGTGCTCCTGCTCGCCAGCTGGGCGCTGTTCTTTGCCGCGATCGAACGCATCCCGACCGCCATGGCTGTCGTGCTGTTTCACGTCCAGCCGTTCTGGGTCCTGCTGCTGGGCGCGTGGTTGTTCGGCGCCGCCGTCAGCCGCCGGCGGCTGGCCGCGACGTGCGCCGCGATGGCCGGCCTCGCACTCGCGACCGGGCTTGTCCTTGGCACTCCCGGCAGCGAAGGCGGGCCGCCCGCCGGCTACTGGACCGGCGTCGCGTGGTGTCTCGCCGGAGCCCTGTGCATGGCAGGTGTCACGCTCGCCGCCAAGCAACTCGCGGAGTTGCCGGCCGGCGTCCTCGCCTGGTGGCAGTGCGCCATCGGCGCCGCGGCGCTCTGGGTGTTCCCCGCCGCCAGCGGCTGGCCGACGAGCGGCGCCTCATGGGCGTGGCTGTCGGGCCTCGGGCTCGTTCACACCGGGCTTGCGTACTCGCTGCTGTACGCCGGCATTGCGCGCCTGAGCACGGACCGGATCGCCGCCCTCCAGTTCGTCTACCCGGCGGTCGCGATCATCGTCGATCGGTTCTACTTCGGCCTCACGCTGTCGAGCGTGCAACTGCTCGGCGTGGCGTTGATGGCGGCAGCCGTCTGGTTCGCCGAATCGGAGCGGCAGCACAACGACGCGCGTGGGCTTTGCCGAAGGACCGAGCGTTGAAATGGTCGCTGCGTAGCGCGGCGGCTTTCAGGCTCGCTTACCCAACGCGACCACGTCGCCGAAATGCTGATGGATCCCGGCATCTCTGCAGATCCCATGCGCCTGGGCTGCGCCCGAGAGCCGTTGGCGTCCAGGCCAATGGCAGCCGTGCTCACGCTGCCGAGCTTTCAAAGCGACCCTTCTGGCAACGGGAAGACGAGTGTGAACATCAGCGCCGAGTTGCCGAGCAGGTCGAGCTCGAGGTAGACGCGCTCGGAGAACTGGTAGCCGATGCTCGGCACGAAGCCGGGCGAGAAGCCGTTGTTGTTGAACGGCACCTTGTCCTTGAACTCGC
>JBDHSE010000057.1:0-11759 GCA_039807955.1 Ideonella sp.
TCACGGTCGCGGCGTACTGGCTACGCGCTCTGCGTTGGGGCGCCTTGCTCCTGCCTCTCGTCGATGTGCGCAAGTTCGACCTCTTCTCCGCAACGATGGTGGGTTTCGCGTCTTCGCTCGTGGTCCCGCGTTCGGGCGAGCTATTGCGACCCTGGCTCATATCGCGCCGCTATGCCCTGCCCACCTCCGCCGGCTTCGCGACCATCGTTATCGAACGACTGATTGACTTGATCACGGTGTTGGCGCTGTTTGCGCTCTACCTGGTCGCATTGCCGCGGCCAGAGCGACAAATGAGCGGCGGGCTGACGGACGCACTGGCTCTTGGGGGCGGCGTCGCGGCGCTAGTAGCTCTCTCGCTGCTGACACTGTTGTTCGCGCTGCACATCAACGCCGAACGAGTTGTGCCGATGCTCGACCGCCTGCTGGCCCGCGCACCCGATTGGCTCGCCAGGTTGTTGGGCCGTCTCCTGCGCCGATTCTCCGAGGGACTCGCAGTGCTGACGGCGCCCGCCGCGCATCTCGGTCTCATCGCCATTCAGTCGTTAGCACTCTGGCTGATGACCGCGTTTGCTTTCGACTTGACACAAATGGCTTTCGGGATCGACTTGCCGTTCCAGACCACTCTGCTGCTGATCGCCTTTTTGCTTGTTGGCGAGGCGATCCCGGCACCGGGCTTCGTCGGAGGGTTCCACGCGTTCTACGTGCTTGCGTTGGTCGAGGTGTACGGTGTGGACCGAACTCTGGCCGTGGCCGCTGCCATCACTGCACACGCGTTGACCAATCTTCCGGTGCTCCTGCTTGGCACGGGGCTCCTGAGTCGCGAAGGACTGACTCTTGGACGCTGGGCGGGAGCGACGGTGGCGGCTGTACCGAAGGAGGATTCTTAGCCTCTGCAAGTCTCGTCTCTTGAAGTGAACCAATCGCTGGGTCGCGCTGCTTGATTGCTCAGCGATGATCCGGTTTGGAGTCCCGAACATGAGTTCTCGATGATCCCGCTCGCAGGTACCATATCCCGAGCTCGGTGGTTGCGAGAACAGGTCGATACTCGCGCTCGATGAGTGCGGACACGGCCGGTGCGGTACGCCCGATGAGCTCCGCGTAGGGCGCGTCGACATAGATGTATTGGGGTGCCGCTGCCTCGAGCTCTGCTGGAAGCATGGCCCACTGCGTCGGCAACATGAGCTCCCACATCCAGCCGTGGAACGGTATGGCCTGTGGCCGATCGAACTGGAGCATCCAGTTCGGATCGCCGAAGACATAGACGGCCGATCTGTCTTTCCCGCGGTCGCCGACTTGTTCGCGCAACTTCACGATCGTGTCACGTCGCTCGAGGTAACGGGTATCGAGTGCGCCGCGAAACGTGTCCAGCCGCTCACCCGCTGGAGCGACCGCAGCTTCGGCTGCGGCCCGAAGTCCGCGCCAGGTCTGAACGGGGTACAGGGCGAACATGGCCGCCACTCCGAGCGCAGCGATGTGCTCGACGCCGATGGCATTCCGATGCGGGAAGGCATTGGATCGCGCGGCGAGACGGTCGCACGCGCTCGCCCCGATCAGACCCACTGCCGGCAGGATCAGCAGGAAGTGGTAGCCCCACCACGAGATCCGTTGAACCAGAATCACGAGCACTCCCGCGATCAGCCAGGCCAGTGCCTGCGCTTCGATCTGCCGCAACGGTTGACGCTGGATATCTCCGCGAACCATCGCTACCAGCACCAGCCCCGGGAGCGAAACAGCAACTATCCAGCGCGCTGCTGCAAACAAGACGGCCAGGGACTTGCCATCGTGCTCTTGCAACGCAAGGCGGGGCCAGGTGAAGGTAGTCCAGGCGAACGCGTTCCAGGATCCGTCGTGCGCCAGACGGAGGGCGACGAGCACGATCGGAATAGCCGTGCCCAGCAGTGCCGGGAACAGCATGCCGCGCATCACGTTGCTCGCCGGTCGAGGGTGCGACGCGAGCGCGTAGCCGACCCAGACCAACCAGAGCGCGACCGGCACAACGACGAGCACGAGCTTGAAGGTGATCACCATGGCGGTGCACGCGCCAAACAACGCATGCATCCATGGCGCGCGCCCGCGATGCGCTGATCCCAGCGTACTCGCCAGCAGACATCCGGCCAATGGCAGCGTGACGAGAATCTCCACCTGTGTCATGAAGAACGGGCCGGCGCACCAGTAGTAGAGCCCAATGGTCAACAAGGGCACGAGCTCCGCCACCCATGCGTTGATGAATGCGATGCTTGCCGCCCATCGCAGCAGCAGCGCGGCGCATCCCAACCATAGCCATTCCACTACATGTACGCCGACGGCAGTGAACTCAAAGGCCTTGCCGGCAACGAAATAAAACCAAAAGATGCCAGGTTGCTTGATATCCCAGAGGTCGACGTAGAGTTGCAAGCCCTTCGCCATGCCATGCGCGTAGAAGAGGAATAGTGCCTGGTCGCCCCACAGCGGAAAGCACAGCTTCAAGGCGCCCAGGCCGAAGATCAGCAGCCACGACCAAAACCGCCATCGTCGCGCGGAGCCATCTTTCATCTGTGCGGTCATTCGATGCTGCCCCTCGCGCTGAGCGTTCGATGACGTGACCTGCGTGGCATCCGCTCAGCCACTGAACTCGGCCTCGAGGGTTCGCAGGTTGACCCGGTCGGACACCGCGCTTACGTGGGCGCCGAGGCAGCGGGCGTCGAACATGCCCTGCAGGGTCGCGAGGCAGAACTCGGTGCGTTCGAGCTTCGCGTTCACGTCGAGTCCCATCGCCGGAAAGAACTTCAGCGTCGGCACGTCGGATGCGCTCAGGAAATCCAGCGGATGCAGCAGGATCGAAGGCTCGACGCCGGTTGCGCGGCACAGCCGAAGTGCTCCGGCGAAGTAGGTTCGGGCCAGCCAGGGCGAGAACGTGCCGAGGTAGAGCACATAGCTCAGGTGGATCGGCACGCGCAGGATCGGCAGCGTCGTCACCGGCATCTCGAGCAGTTCACCCTCGGGCAGCCTCCAGCGGTAGGGTTTCAGCGGTCGCAGGCCGTCGCGCACCGAGCCGAAGAGCTTGGCGCGCTTGCGCTTTTCCTCGGGGTCGAGCTTGGAGGTCATGAAATAGTAG
The DNA here is from genome assembly GCA_039807955.1 of Ideonella sp. GTDB lineage: Bacteria > Pseudomonadota > Gammaproteobacteria > Burkholderiales > Burkholderiaceae_C > CAIKUF01. The sequence goes on from JBDHSE010000057.1 coordinate 3,095, forward strand.
GCGCGCGCCAGCGGCCCGAGGAAGGTCGGGAAGGTGCTCGCGTCGTAGCGGTAGCCGCGCCGGTGCAGCACGCGCAGCGTCGTCTCGGAGACGCTGAAGCCGGGGCCGCGAAAGGCGTCCGGCCGCACGCCGGTGGCGGCCTCGATCGCGGCTTCGGATTCAGCGAGTTCGCGCTCCAGTTCCTCTTCGGAATAGAGGTGCAACCACGGCTCGTGGCGTTGCGAGTGGTTGCCGATCTCGTGCCCGGCATCGGCGATCATGCGCAGCGCCTTGGCGTTCTTCTCGAGCGCCGCGTCCTGGCCGACGATGAAGAAGGTGATGCGCAGGCCGCGGCGGGCGAGGATTTCGAGCACGCGCGGCACGACGATGTCGAGGTAGGACGGCATCGCCTCCCATCCCGGGTCGCCGTGCGTCTTCAGGTAGGACCACTCGTTGTCGAGGTCGAGCGAGAGGCTGGCGATCGGCTTCATGGCAGGGCGGCGAAGCGTCGTGCGGCGCGCTCGGCGAGCTGCACCGTTTCGTTCACGTTCAAGGTACCGTTCACGATGTGCGCCGAGTTCACGAGGTGCAGGCCGGGGACGGACGTGTCTTCGGGCGGCAGACGGGTCGAGTAGCCGATCGTCGGCAGCGGCATCACGTGGCGCACGCGGGAGACTCGAAACGCGAGCACGTCGGCATCGCGGATCGAAGGGTACACACGCTGCAGGCCCTGCAGGAAGAGCGTTCGCACGGCGTCGTCGGGCAGTTCGAAGAATGGATCGTCGGGCGCCAGGTAGCGCGGCAGGTAGACGAGCCCGCAGCCGGCGAACTGGCGCGGATGCACCATCGCCGACATTTCGATGACACCGGTGAAGGGCAGGCCGGTGTCGAGCAGGTTCGTCACGTAGTAGCCGTCGAGCGGACGTTTCAACAAGACCGAGGCGCAGACGATGCCGAGGTAGCACACGCCGGCGAGCCGCGTTTGCTCGTCGTGCGTCAGGCCCTTGCAGGCACGCGCTGCGGCCGGCGCGGCGGCGGTCATGACGACATGATCGAAACGCAATCGTTCGCCGTCGCGAAGGGCAACTTCGACGCCGTCGGGCGCCGGTGCGATGAAGCCCGCGGGCGCATCGAGCAGGATGCGAACGCCCTTGTCCTGCAGCCTGTGCGAGAAGGTCTCGAGCACCCGCGCATAGCCGCCGCGCACCGAGCCGAACATCTCGCGCTTCATGCCCGAGCGGCGCGCCGCGTAGAGGCGCTGGATCGTCGACCAGATGAAGGCGGCGGAGGTTTCGGTGTAGGCCTCGCCGAGCTTGGAGCGCAGCAGTGGCAGCCAGAAGCGGTCGAACGCGCGCTGGCCGGACCAGCGGATCAGCCAGTCGGCGACCGGAATCTGCTCCAACTCCTGCCAGTCTGTCCGGCGTGCCGCCGATAGGATCGTCGCTCCGAGGCGCGCGATGTCGATCGTGTCGAGCACCGGAAAACGCAGCAACTCTAGCGTGTTCGACACCGAATGCAGCTTGCCGTCGGCGAACACGCCGGTGCGCGTCTCGGTCCACTCGATCTCGGCGTCGAGCCCGAGTTCGCCCAGCAGCTCGCGCAGCGCGGCGTCGGACAGCAGCGTGACGTGATAGTGCCTGTCCCACGTCACATCGCCCACCTGCCACGCCGAAGCGAGGCCGCCGACCTGGGGCGCCGCCTCGATCAGCGTCACGCGCTTGCCTTGTTCGGCCAGGCGCAGCGCGAGCGTCATGCCGAGCATGCCGCCGCCGACGATGCCCCAATGGCTCGGCGCGCTCGCCGTGCCTCGGTCGGGCAAGGGTGCGGTGCGGGTGTCGCTCATCGAGGCCCCGGTTCCTGCGCCGACGTGACGGCCTCCGACGCCGCCGCGGGCGCCTGGCGGTCCGTCAACATCCGCGCCAGCAACCGCAGGTGGCCGCGGATGGTTCGCACGAGCTTCATCTTCGATTGCCCGAGCAGCCTCACCTCGAGCACCGCGGGCTGCTCGACGATGCGCTTGCCCTCGCGGTCGAGCTGCACGAGCATCTCGGCAACGCCGAGAAAGCCCGTCTCGCGCAGCTCGAGGTGCGCGACCTCGCCGCGCCGGTAGACGCGAAAGCAGCTCGTGTAGGTGTAGAGCTTCTGGCGAAAGAGCCGCCGGTACATGAACGACAGGCCGCGCGACAGGAACAGCCGCCAGCCCGGCACGTTGAGCACGCGGCCCGACGGATGGTAGGGCGACGCGGTGACGACGGCGACGCCGTCGTCGAGCTTGGGGATCAGATCGCGCAACTGGTGCGGATCGTAGGTGCAGTCGCAGTCGATCGAGCAGACGATCTCGGTCTGCGCGGCGCGGATTCCGGTCAGGATCGCCGCCGCGACGCCGCGATTGACCTCGTGGCGGACGAACTCGCAGCGCTCGAATGCGGCGAACTGGGTGTGCAGCATCTGCCAGGTGTCGTCGCTGCTGCCGTCGTCGACGAACACGTAGCTCAGTTCGTAGCTCGCGTCGAAGTCGATCGCCACCTTGCGCAGCGTGTTGGCGAGGTAGGGCAGCACCTTCTGCTCGTTGAAGCAGGGGATGACGAGGGTCACCGGCTTGCGCTGCCCGTTCGGTGCCGGCCTCGCGGCGTCGGCATGGCTCGTGCTCTTCGCGCGCGGTTGCACGGTTTGCGGCGCGAGACCCATGTACTCGCGGATCGGCTCGAACGCGTAGCGCTGCAGGTAGTGGCGCAGGATTGCCGGCATCTTCTCGACGTTGCGGTACTGGCGCAGCTGTGTGTGCCCGGGCGCGGCCGTGATCTTGGGCAGTTCGGAGTCGAGTTCCCAGACGTGGAAGTACATCACGAGCGGCGATTGCTGCTTGCGGGCCCACTGGTCGATCGCGCGGCTGATCAGCGCATGCGGGAACTGGCGCAGATACGCGCCGCCCGCGATCGGAACCAGCGCGCCGCCGGGCATCGCCCACGTCGCGAGCGGGAACTCCTCGATCTGCCGCGCGCCGTGGCGATGCGTGAACCGGAACCGCCGCCACGGTTCGGCCTGGATCGAGAACGCGCGCGGATAGAAGCTCGAATCGTAGGCAAAGCCCTCGTCGGCGAGGATGTCGAGCGCCCACAGGTCTTCACGCCCGAGTTGCCCGCGCGCGATGCGGTAGCCGACGACGCGCGCCGCGGTGGCGCGCTCGATCGCCTCGCGCGAGCGCTGCACGTCCTCGCGGAACTCGGGCGGCGTCATCTCCTGGATCGTGCGGTGGTAGTAGCCCTTGCTCGCGACCTCGTGCCCGCGCGCCGCGACCTCGCGCAGCACCTCGGGCATCTCGTCGGCGACCCAGCCGAGCGCGAAGAAGGTCGCCTTGACGCCGAATTCGTCGAGCAGATCGAGCGTGCGCAGCGTATTGCGCTCGACGCGCTGCTCGAAGCGATACCACTGCGAGCTCGCGATCAGCTTGCGAAAGGCGACCGTCTGGAAATAGTCTTCGACGGCGATCGTCAACAGATGCCGTTGTGGCGCCGGTGGGTCGTGCGTTTGCATGCCGATCAGTCGCGGCCGGCGGCGAGCAGCGCAAGTTTCGAGGTGAAGCCGGCGCTTGTCGAAGGCGCGGCGACGGCTCCGGCGTCGGCGATATCGCAGCCGGTGACGCAGGTGCCGGCGATGCGCTGCACCTCCGAGAACTGCACCTGGTTGAAGGCATCCGCCGCATAGTGCCGGTTCAGGAAGTCGACGAGCGAGGAGACCTCGTTGCCGACACCGGTCTCGATGGCGCGAAAGCCGGCGACCACGGCGTCGACCAGCGCGTCCGGGGCAGGGGCGGTGCCGCGCCCGATGCCGCCGTACTGCCTGCCGCGCGCGCTGATAACTTGCGCGGGCCACAGGTTGCAGGCGTCGAAGATGGCGGTCGCATGTGGCGCGGCGTCGAGTATCGCTTCGTACCGGTCGCGGTAGACCTTGTGGCCGGTGCACGCAACGATGACCTGTGCCTGCGAGAGCACGCTGTCGAGATCGCGGCTGAAGTGCGCGGTGAGTTCGGTCCGGCGCAGGTTCTGGTCGGTTTCGTAGACGTAGGGGTCGTGGATCGCGACGCTCGCGCCGCGCTCGATCAGCAGCCGGGCCAGCACGAGTGTCGGGGAATTGCGCGTGTCCTCGGAATCGAAGCGGTAGGCGGCGCCGAGCAGCGCGATGCGGCGTCCGGCGACCGGTCCGAACAGCGACTCGATGTGCGCGAGCGTCCAGGCCGGCGCCTCGTCGTTGATGCGGCGCGATTCGAGAATCAGGCTACGCTGGCTCGGCGCCTGTCCTTCGAGCGCCCGCCACCACAGCAGGATGCCGTCCTTCGGCAGGCAGTGCCCGCCGACGCCGAGCATCGGCACGAGCAGGCCGCCGCTGGGCACCGCGTTCGGATCCGCGGAGGCGGTGTCGGACTGCTGCAGCCGCGCATTCACCCGGTCGCGCAGCGCGAAGAAGTCGACGCCGTGCGCGTCGCAGTGGCGAACCACCTCGGCCGCGTAGGCGATGCGCACGTCGCGATATGCGTTCTCGAGCGTCTTGACGACCTCGGCCGTCATGCTGTTCGTCTCGTGCAGCCGGCCGCGCGTGACGATGCGGCGATAGAGCCGGGCGATGAGTTGCGGCGTATCCGGGTGTAGGCCGGCGACGAGCTTGTCGGAGCTTGCGACGCGCTCGACGAGTCGGCCCGGCATGACGCGATTCGGGCTGTTGCCGAGCAGCACGTCGCGCCCTTCGATCAGGCCGTGGCGGGCGAACAGATCGCGCACCACGGTCGCCATGCTCGATGGCGCGAGGGTCGATTCGAAGATGATCAGCGGCACGTTGCCCGCCGGCCGCTGCGTGAGTTGCGAGGCGATGCCCTCGAGCGCTTCGGTGAGCGGCCCATAGTCGGGCGCCATGCCGCGCTTGTCGGTCTGGGTGCAGATCAGGACGACGTCGGCGTCGCGCGCTGCCTCGTAGTCGTGGCTTGCATCGAGCCGGCCCGCAGCGGCCGATTCGGCGACGACGCGGTCGAGATCGGGCTCGACGCCGCCGATCGGCGAGCGTCCGGCGTTGATGGCATCGACCTTCCAGCCCGAGGTTGCGGAGTTGCGCTGGATCACCGTGACGCGCGCCGGCGTGTCGCTGCCCTCGCAGATGCGCGCGTGCGCGAGCAGCGCCGCCATCGGCATGCCGACGATGCCGGGCCCGACGACGGCGATCTTGCGGACTTCCCAGGTATCGACGCGATGTTCGGAATTGAAGGCAAGTGGCATGGTGCTGAAGTGGCTGGCGAAGGAATCGGGCGCGACGCGAGCGGGTCGCAGGTCAGTGAACCGGCGCGGGCCGCGCCGCGTCGATGAAGGTGCGATACCAGAGTTCGAGATTGAGCAGGCCCCACAGGCGGCGGCCGAACGCGTCCTCGGCATTCATCAGCTTCTCGACTTCGACGGGATCGAAGATGCCGCGTTCCCGGCACTGCCGGCTCAGCAGCACGTCGCCGAAGAAGTCGCGCGCCGCGCCGCGTGCCCACAGGTGCAGCGGCACCGGAAAACCCATCTTGTCCTTGCGATCGAGCACCGGCGCGGGAAGCAGATCGGCGATCGCGCGCTTGAGCAGGTGCTTCAATTCGCCGCCGCGAAATTTGAGCCTGGGCGGCATGCTGGCGACGAGATCGGCAATCCGGTGGTCGAGCAGGGGCACGCGCGACTCGAGCGACGACGCCATCGTGACGCGATCCTCCACCTGCAGCAGCGCCGGCAGGTTGGTGACCATGTCGTAGTGCGTCATCTTGTTGTAGTACGACTTCGTATCGGGATCGTTGAAGACGGCGCGAAAGCGCTCGAAGGCGTCGTCGTTGCGGCAGCTCGCCCGCATCTCGGCCGACAGCAGCCGGTGCGAGCCGCCGCTGCGGTCGATGAGGCGGAAATAGCGCCGGTCCATATCGTCGAACAGGCCGTCGCGCCAGAACGCTTGCAGCATCGGCTGGTACTGCCGCAGCGAAGGCAGGTTGCGCAGGATCGACTTGAACGAGACGATGTGCTCGCCCTCCTCGGTGCTCTCCTGGATCGCGCCCTTGAGCGCCTGCTCCAGGTAGGCGACGAGGTAGCGCGCGTAGCCGCCGAAGATCTCGTCGCCGCCCTGGCCGCCGAGGACCACCTTGACATGCTGCGCGGCGACGCGCGACACCATGAATTGCGGGAACAGGCCCGGCCCGGCGACCGGCTCGTCCATGTGATAGATCAGCCTGGGCATCAACGCGACGAAGTCGGCCTCGGTCGGCGTGATCAGATGCATCTGCGCGCCGCAGCGCTCCGCGACCATGCGTGCGTAGTGCGACTCGTCGAACTCCGGCCCTTCGTCGAAGCGGCCGGTGAAGGCGTGCAGCGCGTTGCCGCTCTGGCGCGACGCGAGCGCCGTCACGAGGCTCGAATCGATGCCTCCGCTCAGATAGGCGCCGACCGGCACGTCGCTGCGCAACTGCAGGCGCACCGCGTCCTCGAGCAGGAATCGCAGACGCTCGACGAAATAGACGTCGCTGTGCTCGACGTCGACGCGAAAACTCGGCGCCCAGTAGCGTTGCCGCTTCAGCTTGCCGTCTGCGACTTCCACGGCAAGGTATTCGCCCGGCAGCAGCGTCGAGATGCCGGCAAACATCGTGCGCTCGCCCTGCACGTACTGAAACGTCAGGTAGTCGCAGACGCCCGCCGGGTCTGCCTCGGCCCGTACGTCGGGGTGCGCGAGCAGCGCCTTGATCTCGGAGGCGAAGAGCAGCCGATTGGCGTTCGCATGCAGGTACAGCGGCTTGACACCGAAATGGTCGCGTGCCGCCAGTACCCGCCTCTTCGCGCGGTCGTAGAGCACGAAGGCGAACATGCCGTTCAAGCGGCGCACGCAATCGTCGCCGTACTCCTCGTACATCTGGAGGATGACTTCGGTGTCCGACGCGGTGCGAAAGCGCCGGCCGCGTGCGATCAGCTCGGCGCGCAACTCGAGGTAGTTGTAGATCTCGCCGTTGAAGACGATCAGCGCAGATTCGCTTGCCATCGGCTGCTGGCCGGTCGCCAGATCAATGATCGCGAGCCGCCGATGCGCCATGCCGACCGGGCCGTCCACCACGTCGCCATCGCCGTCCGGCCCGCGATGGACGAGCGTCGCGCTCATGCGCAGCAGCGCGTCACGCTCGATGGGTGCAGCGTCGAAGCGGACGATGGCGGCGAGCCCGCACATGTCTAGCCGCGCCCCGCGCCCACGGCGCAACGTGCGACGACACCCGGCCGGGCTGCGTTCGGGTCGTCTCCTTCGCAGCTGGAATATTCAGGACGCATGGCGATGAAACCGGATTGATCGAAAGTCGAGCGAATTCGAACTGCGCACAGCCGACCACCGCACCCAACACCCCCCGATGCCGGCAAGCCGGGCCGGTGGCCAGGGCGGCGCTGGCGAGATTGCGTAACCAATCGTAGCGGCTCTTGGCCGCCGTTCGATTCCGAAAACGTGACGGATGCGCAAACTTCCACCGCTTCCCGCGATTCGATGACCGGCGAGGTTGCCGCCCCGGCGTTGCCAACGCTCGACTCGCAGCGGGTCGATCGGCGGCGGCTCCATCGATATCCGGTGCCCGGTTCCCGCTTCGCCGGTCAGCTCATGCCGACAAGCAATACGCCGACGATCACGAGCGCGGTGCCGGCGACGCGCAGCAAGGGAACCGATTCGCCGAGGAACAATGCCCCCGATGTCATCATGACAACGATGCCGAGCGCGACGAATGGGTAGGCCTTGCTGACGTCGAGTTCGGCAAGCACCCGCAGCCACAGCAGTGCGCTCGGGCCATAGGCGACCAGGCCGCAGACGACGGGCGGAATGACGAGCAGCCTGATGTAGCCGTAGACCAGCGATCCGTGAGCCATCGTATCGCGTGCGGCCTCGTCGCCCATCCCGATCTTCAATGCGATCTGCGCGAAGGCCGACAAGCCGACGCTGCCGAGAATCAGCAACAGCGCCTTGCCGGTCATGGCGATAACGTCTTCGCGACTCGCGCCGACGCCAACACCTCCGAGAGTGCGCGCAATGCGAACGAACGGCCCCCGCCATCGCCGCGGCCGATTGTCGGCACTTGGCACCCGCAAGCGATGCAAGGTTCGGGTTGCGACATAGAACGCGCCCGCTCGACTTTTCCTGACCGGGCCAATGCCGTGCTCCGCTTCTGTCGCAAAGACGCGATCCTACCGACAAACGGCATGACTTGGCGCGTCGCCGGTGTGATTTCCGTCACGTGTCCCCGGTAGGGTTCGAAGCGGCCGATTCGAGGGAAGACTCGGCCTCGATGTGAGACGCAGCAAGCCTGCACCGCCGCCTGCAGTACGCCGTCGAGCACCATGCGCGGCAGCGGGTCGCCTTCGTTGCGGGCGACGAGGTTGGTGTCGGTCGAAGCGGCCCAGATTCTGAACAGCTTCCCGGAGCGCACCTGGTACGTCACGTGCCAGTGTGCGACCCAGCTCGCGGCGGTCGAGCCGAACACTTCGTAGTGCAGGCGCACATCGTCCTGCAGCCTCACGCGCTGCAAGTACGCGGTGAGGTCTCAGCACTTTCGCGCGACCATGCCGACGAGGGCCGAGCGTCCGACGTGATGGCTGCCTTCGGCGAGGTCGGCGATGTACTCCTTCAACTCGACGATCTCGAGCGTGCCGAATGCCGC
>JBDHSE010000058.1:0-11523 GCA_039807955.1 Ideonella sp.
GCCTGCACGCAGGCATTCAAGCTGGCGCAGTCCCTGCGCTACAGGAGCCCCGGACCCAACATCCTCCGGAGCCCCGGAAAGGCGGCGTAAGCCGCCAGCCCCTCCCACCGCTTCGGCAGTCGGGAGGGGTTTCTATTTGGACGACTGCCGGCGCGGCGAGAGGTGCGGCGACGCGGATCGGCGGCGCGGCGTCAATCACCCGCCAGCCGCGCCAGCCCTTCGCGCAGGACGAGCCGCACGCGATCGAAGCCTTCGGCGCTCGGGATCCAGTCCACCGCGCCGCCGCGGCCAAGCGGCGCCAAGCCGATCGGCGCGGCGACGAACTCGATCCTGCCGTCCGCGGCCGCGTTGAAGAGGCGCAGTGCGCGCGGCATGTGCCAGGCGTGGGTGACGAGGATGGCGCGCGTTGTGCCCGCCTTCTCGAGCAGCGCGACGCTGCGGATCGCGTTCTCGCGCGTGTCGCGCGAGTCGGCCTCGGTCCATTTCAGCGGCAGGCCGAAGTCCTTCGCCGCGACGACCGCGGCGACCTCGGCCTCGGCCGGCCCGGTGGGGTCGCCCCAGCCGGTGCCGCCGGTGAAGCCGAGCGTCGCGCCGGTCTCGCGCGCGAGCCAGACGCCGTAGTGCAGGCGCTCGAGCGACCGCGGCCGCAGCGTCGAGCGGCCGTATTCGGGCGCGAACGCGTCGCGTCCGCCGCCGAGGACGACGATCGTCAGCGGCTGGCGCGCCTTCACGTCGGCCTTCAACTGCGCGATCGCATCCTGGCTCAGCGCCGGCGGCGGGTGCAGCATGTAGCGCGTCAGCAGCGTGCCGATGCCGCTGCACGCCGAAAGCCAGATGCCGACCGTGCCGATCAGCACGAAGAGCCAGCCCAGCCCGCGGCGCGGCAGGATCAGGCGCGCGCCGACGAGGACCAGCAGCAAGAACGGCACCGGCGGCAGCAGGAGCGCCGTCAGGACGGGCTTCCACGACTCGATGCCGAGCAGGGAGAACAGTTCGTTCACGAAGAGTCTGGGCCGGTGACTCCGGGTGGCGTACACAACGCGCGGTGGCCGCGATTGTGCCTCGGCGCGCCGCCGCGACCGCAAGCGAACGCAGCGGGCGGCAGGCGGGAAGCGCGTGCCGCGCGACGGTTCAGACGGCGAGCAGTTCGACCTCGAACATCAGCGTCGCGTTGGGCGGAATGACGCCGCCGGCGCCGCGCGCGCCGTAGCCGAGCGCGGCCGGGATGACGAGCACCCGCGTGCCGCCGACCTTCATGCCCTGCACGCCTTCGTCCCAGCCGCGGATGACGTGGCCCGCGCCGAGCGGAAACTCGAAGGGGTCGCCGCGATCCTTGCTCGAATCGAACTTCGCGCCCTTGGCGCCGTCGTTGTAGAGCCAGCCGGTGTAGTGGACGCGCACGTTGTGGCCGGCCTTGGCCTCGGCGCCATCGCCGGCGATGGTGTCGGTGTATTGCAGTCCGGAAGGGGTGGTGTTCATCGCAGGTGTTCTCGTGAAGTTGGGTGGCCGCCGATCATGCCATCGATGCGGCCCGCGTCCGTCGCCACCCAGCGCGCCCGCCAGGCGACTATCGCTCGCGACAGCCAGCGGTCGCGGTCGGCCGCCTCGATGTGCAGCCCGAGCACCGCGCCCGCGGCGCGCAGCGCGGCGAGCGGGTCGGCAACGTCTATCGATGCGGCGCCGTTTTGCTTCGACAGCTTCTCGCCGTCGGCGCCGAGCACGAGCGGCGTGTGCAGGTAACGCGGCGTCGGCAGGCCGAGCCTCTCCTGCAACTCGATCTGGCGCGGCGTGTTGTCGGCCAGGTCCTCGCCGCGCACGACGTCGGTGATGCCCTGCGCCGCGTCGTCGACGACGACCGCCAGCTGATACGCCCACAGCCCGTCGGCGCGGTGCAGCACGAAATCGCCGACGGCGCGCGCGACATCCTGTTCGAGCCGGCCGAGGCGGCGGTCGACAAAGGCAACCGCCGCGTCGGCATCGAGCCGCAATCGCACCGACCGCGCCGGCCGGTCGCTGAGCCCGCCGCGCTCCGGACGGCAGGTGCCGGGGTAGACCCACTCGTCGTGGCGCGCATGCGGCCGGCCGGCGGCGATCAGGGCGCGCGCGATGTCGCTTCGCGTGCAGCCGCAGAGGTAGGCCTGACCTTCGGCGAGCAGACGATCGAGCGCGGCGCGGTACAGATCGCCGCGGTCGGACTGCCGCACCGGTTCCGCGTCGGGCGTCAAGCCGCAGGCGGCGAGTTGCGCGAGGATCACGCGGTCGGCGCCGGCGACGCAGCGCGGGGTGTCGACGTCCTCGATGCGGACGAGCCAGCGGCCGTGGTGTGCCCGCGCGTCGAGCCAGCTCGCGAGCGCGGCGACGAGCGATCCGGCGTGCAATGGCCCGGTCGGCGACGGCGCGAAACGACCGACGTAGCCCGCCGCCGCTGCCGCGCCGCGGCCGGCATTCATATGATGAGCCCGGCGTGCCGCTCCAAGAGCGCCTCGCGCGTGGCGGGCGTTTCGAGCTGTGCCAGCCACCAGGCGAGCGCCCGACCGGGCGGCACGTCGCGGCCGTCGTCGGTGCGCTGCACGCGCCAGGCGCACGCCAGCCGCACCGGCGCGAGCTGGCGCTGCAAGCGGCGCACGACGAGCAGCCCGGCGCGGATGTGCTCGCGCACCATCGGCTCGGCGAGGAATCCGCAGCCCAGGCCGCGCAGATGGGCCTCGATCTTGGCCGGCACGGTCGCGACCGTCAGCACGTCCTGCCCTGGCAGCAGGTTGAACGTCAGCGGCGCGAGGCGGCGCGCCGAGTCGGCGACGGCGACCGCCCGGTGGCGCACCAGCTCGGCGTCGGACAGCGGTTCGTCGGGTGTCTTCGCCAGCGGGTGGTGCGGCGCGACGGCGAACACGAACTCCATCTCGCCGAGCGGCATCGAGCGCAGCCCGGGCGACGGCGACGCGCCGAGCGTGCAGCCGATCGCGAGGTCGGCCTCGCCGCTCGTCAGCGCCTCGAGCGTCCCGGCGAGCACCTCGCTGCGCAGCCGCAATCGCGTGCCGGGCGCGTCGAGCGCGTAAAACGCTTCGCACAGCTCGAAGATCGTGATGCGCGAGATGACGCCGTCGGCGGCGACGGTGAGCTGCGACTCCCAACCCTCGGCGACGCGCTTGACGCGATTGGCGACGGCGTCCATCTCGGCGAGCAGCCGCCGCCCTTCGGCGAGCAGCTCGGCGCCGGCCGCCGTCAGCCGCGCCTGGCGCGAGCTGCGGTCGAAGAGCAGCACGTCGAGCGACTCCTCCAGCTGGCGCACGCTGTAGGTCAGTGCCGAAGGCACCTTGCCGAGCTCGCGCGCCGCGGCCGCGAAGCTGCCGCTGCGCGCGATGGCGTCGACCATCGCGAGGGCGTCGGGGGTGAGGGCGCTGCGTGCGTCGGTCATCGGAGGGCGGAGCGGCGGTGCCTCTTCATCTTATTTGAACACCGGGGTCAACGCGCTTTGCCCATCGACGGCGGCGCGCCGCCTACAGTGGCGGCAGACACAAGGAGTACGCCGATGATCACGCTGCGCAAGTCCGCCGAACGCGGTTATGCCGACCATGGCTGGTTGAAGTCGTTTCACACCTTCTCGTTCGCCGAGTATCACGACCCGCGCTACATGGGCGTCGGCAACCTGCGCGTCATCAACGAGGATCGCGTCGCGCCCGGCACCGGCTTCGGCACGCATGGCCATCGCGACATGGAGATCGTCTCCTACGTTCTCGAAGGCGAACTCGGCCACCAGGACAGCACCGGCCGGAGTGCGACGATCCGCCCCGGCGACGTGCAGCGCATGAGCGCGGGCAGCGGCATCCGCCACAGCGAGTTCAACGTCTCGCGCGACGGCGTGACGCACTTCCTGCAGATCTGGATCCTGCCCGATGCGCTCGGCATAGCGCCGGGCTACGAGCAGATCCACGTCGCCGACAGCGAAAAACGCGGCCGCCTGCGCCTCATTGCGAGCGCGGACGGCAGCGAAGGCTCGGTGCGGCTGCACGCCGATGCGTCGCTCTACGCCGGCTTGTTCGACGCCGGCGAGGCGACGCGCATGACGCTCGACGCCGCGCGCCACACCTACGTGCAGCTCGCGCGCGGCAAGCTCGAAGTCAACGGCGTCGCGCTCGAAGCGGGCGACGCCTTGCATCTGCACGGCGAGCGTGAACTGGCGATCGCGGGCGGCGCCGGCGCCGAGGTGATCGTCTTCGATCTCGCGCCCTGAACCGGCGGCGCGGTGCGCCGCCATGCGCCGCGTGGGGCGCGGGGCAGACTTCTAGAATGCCCGTCATGTCCTTTGTCCACCTGCGCACGCACACCGAATACTCGGTCGTCGACTCGACGCTGCGCGTCGACGACATGGCCGCCGCGGCCGCCGCCGACGGCCAAGTCGCGATCGCGATCACCGACCTGTCGAACCTGTTCGGCGCCGTCAAGCTCTACCGCGCCGCGCGCAAGAAGGGCGTCAAGCCGATCGTCGGCGCCGACGTCTGGCTCGCGCCGCAGGGCGGCGAGAAGCAGCCGAGCCGGCTACTGCTGCTGGCCGCGTCGGCGGCAGGCTACGCCAACCTGTGCCGCCTGCTGACGTACGCCTGGACCGAGCAGCCCGACGCGCCGCGGCGCACCCAGGCGTCGATCGACTGCAGGCAGCTTGCCGAGTGCGCAGAGGGATTGATCGCGCTGTCGGGCGCCGACCAGGGCGCGGTCGGCCAGGCGCTGCTGGCGGGCGACGGCGAGGGCGCGAGGCGTCTTGCCGAGCAGTTCGCGGCGATCTTTCCGCGGCGCTTCTACATCGAGCTGCAGCGCGCCGGCAGTGCGACGAACGAGGCACACGTGCGCGCCGCGGTGCCGCTCGCGGCGGCGCTCGGGCTGCCGGTCGTCGCGACCCATCCGGTGCAGTTCCTGACGGCGCAGGACTTCGAGGCGCACGAGGCGCGGGTCTGCATCGCCGACGGCGAGACGCTTGCCAACCCGCGCCGCGTCAAGCGCTTCAACCCCGAGCAGTACTTCAAGACGCAGGCCGAGATGCAGGCGCTGTTCGCCGACCTGCCGAGCGCGCTCGCCAACACGGTCGAGATCGCGCGCCGCTGCAACCTGTCGCTCGTGCTCGGCAAGGCGCGCCTGCCCGACTTCCCGACGCCGATCGTCGACGGCGTTCGCCTCGGCCTCGAGGAATACTTTCGCCGCCTCACGCACGAGGGCCTCGAGCGGCGCCTGGCTCAGCTCTACCCCGCGGTGGCGCAACGCGACGCCGAGCGCGCACGATACGCCGAGCGCCTCGAGTTCGAGATCGCGACCATCCTGAAGATGGGCTTCGAGGGCTACTTTCTGATCGTCGCCGACTTCATCGCCTGGGCGCGCGCCAACGGCTGCCCGGTCGGCCCTGGCCGGGGTTCGGGCGCCGGCTCGCTGGTCGCCTATTCGCTCGGCATCACCGACCTCGACCCGCTGCGCTACAAGCTGCTGTTCGAACGCTTCCTGAACCCGGAGCGGGTGAACATGCCCGACTTCGACATCGACTTCTGCCAGGGCAACCGCGACCGCGTGATCGACTACGTGAAGGCCAAGTACGGCCGCGACGCGGTGAGCCAGATTGCGACCTTCGGCACGATGGCGGCGAAGGCCGCGCTGCGCGACGTCGGCCGCGTGCTCGGCATGGGCTACGGCCATGTCGACGGCATCGCCAAGCTCGTTCCGGCGCCGCCCGGCAAGACGGTGACGCTCGCGCGCGTGCCCGACGCGCCCGACAGCGGCGTGATCTACGCCCGGCGCGAGAACCCCGAGATCGAACGCCGCGAGCAGGCCGAGGAGGAAGTCGCCGAGCTGCTCGCGCTGGCGACGCGCGTCGAGGGCCTCGTTCGCAACGTCGGCATGCACGCCGGCGGCGTGCTGATCGCGCCGGGGCGCATCACCGACTTCTGCCCGCTCTACATGCAGCCCGGCAGCGACCATGCGGTCAGCATGTTCGACAAGGACGACGTCGAGGCGATCGGGCTCGTCAAGTTCGACTTTCTCGGCCTTGCCACGCTCACCATCCTCGAGCTGGCGAAGACGTTCATCCGCGAGCGCCACGCCGACCGGCGCGATTTCGCCTTCGAGGACCTGCCGCTCGACGACCGGGCGACGTATCAGCTGATGTCCGAAGGCCGCACCGTCGCCGTGTTCCAGTTGGAAAGCGCCGGCATGCAGCGCATGCTGCGCGAGGCGAGGCCGAGCGTGTTCGAGGACGTGATCGCACTCGTCGCGCTCTATCGCCCCGGGCCGATGGACCTGATCCCGAACTACTGCGCCCGCAAGCACGGTCGCGAGGCGGTCGAGTACGCGCACCCGCTGATGGAGGGCGTGCTCGCCGAGACCTACGGCATCATGGTCTATCAGGAGCAGGTGATGCAGGTCGCGCAGATCGTCGCCGGCTATTCGCTCGGCGGCGCCGACGAGCTGCGCCGCGCGATGGGCAAGAAGAAGCTCGAGGAGATGGTCAAGCAGCGCGTGGTCTTCGCCGCCGGCGCGGCAGCCAACGGCATAGTCGAGGCGAAGGCCAACGAGATCTTCGACCTGATGGAGAAGTTCGCCGGCTACGGCTTCAACAAGTCGCACGCCGCGGCGTACGCGCTGCTCGCCTACCACACGGCGTGGGCCAAGGTCCACTACCCGGCCGAGTTCGTCGCCGCCAACATGACCGTCGCGCAGGACGACAGCGACAAGCTCAGGATCTTCCACGACGATGCGCGCGCGATGGGCGTCGCGTTCGAGCCGCCCGACGTGAACCGCGGCGGCTATCGCTTCGAACCGACCGGCGATCGCACGGTGCGCTACGGCCTGGGCGCGGTGAAGGGCACCGGCCAGAGCGCGATCGAGGCGATCGTCCAGGCGCGCGGCGAAGGCGGGCCGTTCAAGAGCCTGTTCGACTTCTGCGCGCGCGTCGATCGCGGCCGCGTCAACAAGCGCGCTGTCGAGGCGCTCGTCAAGGCTGGCGCGTTCGATTCGCTCGAGCCCAACCGCGCTGCGCTCGCCGCGAGCATCGGCCTCGCGTTCGACTTCGCCGACAGCCAGCTCGCGCACGCCGACCAGGGCGGGCTGTTCGACGACATCGCCGACTCGCACGCCGCATCGACGCAGGAGCCGCCGCTCGTCGCCGCCGACGCGTGGAGCATCCGCGAGCGCCTGATGCTGGAGAAGGCGGCGGCCGGCTTCTTCCTCTCCGGCCATCTGTTCGATCAGAGCGCCGACGAAGTGCGCCGCTTCGCGAAGCGGCCGATCGCCGACCTGCTCGACAGCCGCGAGCCGCAACTGATCGCCGGCATCGTCACCGAGCTGCGCGTCGTCAACAGCCAGCGCGGCCGCGTCGCGCTCTTCAAGCTCGACGACGGGACCGAGTCGATCGATGCCCGCGCGAGCGAGGAGTTCTTCGAGGCGCACCGCGACTTGTTGAAGGAAGACGAACTCGTCATCGTGCAGGGCAAGGTGCAGCCCGATCGCTTCTCCGGCGGCTTGCTCGTCGGCGTCCAGCAGCTCTGGGACCTGGCCGGTGCGCGCTGCCGCTTCGGCAAGTTCCTGCAGGTCGAGCTGAACGGCAGCGTGCCGCCGATCGCGGAGGTGCTGCGCGACTTCCCGTCGCGCCGCGTCGCGACCGAGCACGGCGATCTCACGCTCGGTCTGACGGTGCGCCTGCAACTGCATCGCGAGCAGGCGAGCGCCGCGCTCGACCTCGGAGCCGAGGTGCGCTTTTATCCGACCGACGCCGCGATCGCGCGCTGGCGCACCGCGGCGCGCGAGGGCGGCGCGAGCGTTGTCTACGAATAGGGTTGCGGCAGTGGCCTACGCCGGCGGCTGGCCGGCGAGCCACTGCGCGTAGCGGCGAACGCCGGTCGCGACATCGGCGAACGCATGGCCGCAGCCCGCGGCGCGCAGTGCCGTGAGGTCGGCCTGCGTGAAGCACTGGTACTTGCCGGCGAGCGCCTCGGGAAAGTCGATGTACTCGATCAGCCCCTGGCGCACCATCTCGATCAGCGTCAGCGGCGCGCTGCCCTCGCGCTCGCGGGCCGCGTTGACGACGGCGAGCGCGATGTCGTTGAACGGCTGCGCGCGGCCGCTGCCGAGGTTGAAGATGCCGCTCGCTTCGGGATGGTCCAGGAACCACAGGTTGACGGCGACGATGTCGTCGATGAAGACGAAGTCGCGTGCCTGCTGCCCCGGCGCGTAGCCGCCGTACTCGCCGAACAGGCGCACCTTGCCGGTCTCGCGCAGTTGCTGCTGATGGTGGAACGCGACCGACGCCATGCGGCCCTTGTGCTGCTCGCGCGGGCCGTAGACGTTGAAGTAGCGAAACCCGGCGACCTGCGCCGCCGCGCCCGCCAGCATGCGGCGCACGACGTTGTCGAACAGCAGCTTCGAGTAGCCGTAGACGTTGAGCGGAGACTCGAACTGCGGCTCCTCGCGAAACGTCGTGCTCGCGCCGTAGGTCGCTGCCGACGAGGCGTAGAGCAGCCGCGTGCCTTGCGCCTGGCAAGCGTCGAGCAGGTCCTTCGAGCAGCGGTAGTTGTTGTCGAGCATGAAGCGGCCGTCGTGCTCCATCGTGTCGGAGCACGCGCCCTGGTGCAGCACGGCGTCCACCTTGCCGAACGCGCCGCGCGCGAAGCGGTCGTAGAAGTCGCGCTTGTCGAAGTAGTCGCTGATCCGCGCGCCCAGCAGGTTGCGGTACTTCGGCCCGTCGGTCAGGTCGTCGACGGCGATCACGTCGTCGATGCCGCGCGCGTTGAGCCCGCGCACGAGATTCGCGCCGATAAAACCGGCGGCGCCGGTAACGATCACGCGCATGGCTGGTCCTCGCCGGTTTTCACCCGAACAACTCCTCGTAGCTCACGCTCGCGGTGCCGAACTTGCCGACGACGATGCCGCCGGCGCGGTTCGCGATCGGCAGCGCCTGGCGCAGCGTCTGCCCGCAGGCGAGCATCGCGGCGAGCGTCGCGATCACGGTATCGCCCGCGCCAGTCACGTCGAACACCTCGCGCGCGAGCGCCGGCACGTGGGCGTGGCCTTCGGCATCGAAGAGCGACATGCCTTCCTCCGACCGCGTCAGCAGGACGGCGTCGAGCCGCAGCGATTGGCGCAGATTCTGCGCGCGCTCGATCAGTTGCGCCTCGCTAGCCCAGGCGCCGACGACCTGCGCCAGTTCGGCGCGGTTGGGCGTGATGACGGTCGCCCCGGCGTAGCGGCTGAAGTCGCTGCCCTTGGGGTCGACCAGCACCGGGCGCTGCTGGTCGCGCGCGGTCGCGATCATGCGCGCGATGTGCGCGAGGCCGCCCTTGCCGTAGTCGGAGAACAGCACCGCGTCGTGCGCCGGCAGGGCCCGCTCGTGGCTCTCGAGCATCGCGGCGAGCACTTCATGGTCGGGCTGGTTCTCGAAGTCGACGCGCAGCAACTGCTGCGAGCGGCCGATGACGCGCAGCTTGACGACGGTGCGCAGCTTCGGGTCGGTGCCGAGCAGCGTCGCGACGCCGGCGCTTGCAAGCAGCGACTGCAGCGTGCGCGCTGCTTCGTCGGCGCCGACGACGGTGAGCAGCGTCGCCCCGGCGCCGAGCGCGTGGACGTTGAACGCGACGTTGGCTGCGCCGCCCAGGCGCTCCTCCTCGCGCTCGATGCGAACGACCGGCACCGGTGCCTCGGGTGAGATGCGTTCGACGGCGCCGAACCAGTAGCGGTCGAGCATCGCGTCGCCGACGACGAGCACGCGGGCGGCTGCTACGCGGTCGCGGCTCGGGCTGGACGCGGCAGCGATCATGCTTCCTCCAATCGCAGCGGCGGGTAGCTGTCCCAGGCCATGCAGCCTGGGCACTGCCAGAAGTGGTGCTGGGCTTCGAAGGCGCACGCCGCGCAGCGGTAGCGCTGCAGCGCACGCGCGCCGCGCTCGAGCGCGCCGGCGATGGCCTGCACCTCGGCGGCGGCGAGTGGCGCGGTGCCCGGCGCGGTGCCGAGCGAGAGCAACTGTTCGGCGGCCGAGAACGCAGGATGCGCGCCGAGGTGCGCCGCGAGCCGTTCGCGCTGGCGCCGCGGATCGGCGTCGAGCACGCCGATCGCGGCGAGCAGGTCGAGCGAAGGCTCGGCGCGGTAGGCGCCTTCGAGCTGCTCGAGCGCCGCCGCCTCGCGGCCGCAGGCGCGCGCACTGGCCGCGAACTCGCTCGCGACGAGGTTGAAGCTCGCGCGGTTGGCAACGAGCAGTTCGCCGAACGCCTGCATCGCCTGCGCGTGTTCGCCGTCGTGCGCATGGCGCCGCCCGATCATGACGAGCGGGCGCGGCGCCTGCGGCGCCACGCTGCGCGCTTGCTGCAGCGCGTCGAGCGCGGCGTCGGGCTGGCGGCGCGCGTCGGCGTCGCTTGCGATCTCGCACCAGTAGTGAGCGATGCGCGACGCGAACGACGCGGCGCCGCTTTCCTCGAGCTTCTTCGCGACGTCGATCGCGGTGCGCCAGTCGCGCGAGCGTTCGTGCAGCGCGAGCAGCGCAAGGCGGGCGTCGGTGTCGAAGCGCGTGCCCGCGAGTGCGCGATACGCCTGCTCGGCGCGGTCGAACAATCCGGCTTTCACGAAGTCCTGCGCCAGCGCGTCTTGCGCCCGCTCGCGCTCGGCGCGCGGCAATCCGGCGCGCTGCAGCAAGAACTCGTGCAGCCGCACCGCGCGTTCGTATTCGCCGCGGCGGCGAAACAGATTGCCGAGCGAGAAGTGCAGCTCGGTGCTGTCGGGGTCGTTCTGCACGACCTGGATGAAGGTGTCGATCGCCTTGTCCTGCTGTTCGTTGAGCAGCAGGACCAGGCCCTTCAGATAGGTCTGCGACGATTCGCGCTGCTCGCGCTTCCACTGGCGCAGGTCGATGCGCGACGCGAGCCAGCCGAGGGCGAAAGCCAACGGCAGGCCGAGCAGCAGCCACTGCAGCTCAAAGTCCATCGCGCACCGGCATCTCGAGCGGCGGCGGCGGTGGCGCGGGGGCCGCGGCGGCGGCGCCCGGCAGCGCGGGTTCGGGGCGATGGCGACGCGCGACGCGGCGATGCCGCCACCAACTCGGCACCATCGCGAGCACGCCGAAGACGGCGCCGATCGCGAACGCGGCGAGCACGATGAAGACCATCGGCGCGTGCCACTCCTGGCCGAAGAACCACTTCACGGTCGCGTCGTGCTGGTTGTTCAGCGCGAACGCGAACAGCGAAAAGAAGATGGCAGCCCGAAACAGCCAGACGAAGATGCGCATGTCGACCTCCGGCGGCGATTCTAGGAGCAGGTCGCACGATGCGGGCGCATCGTGGGGTGGCTTCAACCGGGCGTCGAATCCTCGGCCGGCAGCCGGGCATCGACCGCTTCGCGCAGCGCCTTGCCGGGCTTGAAATGCGGCACCAGCTTCTCGGGGATCACGACCTGCTCGCCCGAGCGCGGATTGCGCCCGACGCGCGGTGGCCGGCGGTTGATCGAGAAGCTGCCGAAGCCGCGGATCTCGATGCGGTGGCCGCGCGCGAGCGCGTCCGACATCGC
>JBDHSE010000059.1:0-11379 GCA_039807955.1 Ideonella sp.
AGCGGCGTGACGACCATCACCGGCACGATCTGCAGCTTCTCGAAGCCGTCGGCCCAGACGCCGATGATGAAGCCGAAAAGGCTGAACGTGACCGACGTGAGCAGCAGGAAGGCGAGCATCCAGACCGGATGCGCGATCGAGAACTCGACGAAGACGCGCGCGGTGGCGAGCGTCAGGAGGCCGAGGATGACCGACTTCGTCGCCGCCGCGCCGACATAGCCGACGACGATCTCGATCGCCGACACCGGCGCCGACAGCACCTCGTAGATCGTGCCCGAGAACTTGGGCATGTAGATGCCGAACGACGCGTTCGAGATGCTTTGCGTCAGGATCGACAGCATGATGAGCCCCGGCACGATGAACGCCGCGTAGCCGATGCCGTCGATCGTGATCATGCGCGAGCCGATCGCCGAGCCGAAGACGACGAAGTACAGCGCCGTCGACAGCACCGGCGAGACGATGCTTTGCATCAGCGTGCGCCGCGTGCGCGACAGCTCGAAGCGGTAGATGGCGGCGATCGCGTGGCGGTTCATGCGGGCTGGTGGACGAGGTCGACGAAGATGTCCTCGAGCGAGCTTTGCGCCGTCTGCAGGTCCTTGAAGCCGATGCCGAGCGCCGCGAGTTCGCGCAGCAGCTCGGCGATGCGCGGGCGGTCCTGCTTCGCATCGAAGGTGAAGACGAGGTCGTGGCCGCCGGCGCCGAGCTCCAGCCCGTAGGCGGCAAGCGCGGACGGGACGGCGTCGAGCGGCTGCTGCAGATGCAGCGTCAGCTGCTTCTTGCCGAGCTGGCGCATCAATCGCGTCTTCTCCTCGACGAGGACGATGCGGCCCTTGTTGATGATGCCGATGCGCTCGGCCATCTCCTCGGCCTCCTCGATGTAGTGCGTCGTCAGGATGATCGTCACGCCCGTCGCCTGCAGGCCGCGCACCAGGGCCCACATCTCGCGGCGCAGCTCGACGTCGACGCCGGCCGTCGGCTCGTCGAGGAACAGGATGCGCGGCTCGTGCGAGAGCGCCTTGGCGATCATCACGCGCCGCTTCATGCCGCCCGAGAGGGTGCGGATGCGCGCGTCCTTCTTGTCCCACAGCGACAGCTCGCGCAGCACCTTCTCGATGTGCGCCGGGTTCGGCGGCTTGCCGAACAGGCCGCGGCTGAAGCTGACCGTGCCCCATACGCTCTCGAAGGCGTCGGTCGAGATTTCCTGCGGCACGAGGCCGATGCTGCTTCGCGCCGCGCGCCATTCGGTGCGGATGTCGTGGCCGTCGGCGAGCACCGTGCCGGCGCTCGCGTTGACGATGCCGCAGACGATGCTGATCAGCGTCGTCTTGCCGGCGCCGTTGGGCCCGAGCAGCGCGAAGATCTCGCCGGCGCGGATCTGCAGATCGACATCGCGCAGCGCGACGAAGCCCGACTCGTAGGTCTTGCCGAGGCCGCGGATGTCGATGATCGGCTGCATCCACACATTGTGGTGCAGCCGCCGGACGGGGCTATGCGCGGTGCAGGACGACGGTCAGCAGCAGCGACGCATCGCTGCGGGCGACGACGGTGTGCGCGACGCCGCCGTGCAGGTACAGCATCTGCGCCGCCTGCAGCCGCGTCTTCTCGCCGCCCGCCTCGACATCGGCCTCGCCTTCGAGGCACTGGATCGTGATCTCGCCGTCGACGCGGTGCTCGGCAAGCGTCTTGCCGGCCGGCAGCACGAGGCGGATGACCTCGAGCTGCTCGGACTTGAAGAGCGCGACCGACTTCGCGCCGGCGAGCCCCGCCTCGAGCGGGCTCAGATCGACGGGCTGCATCGGTAGCAGGTGTTCGAGTGCCATGCGGCGAGTATGCGCCCGAGCCGGCCGCGCGCCGCGCATCGGCTCACGCCGGCTGGGGGGATTCGCGCCTCAGGGCTTGGCGTCGATCGCGGCGAGCATGCCGGCAACGGTGTCGAACTTGTGCCGGCAGCGATCGGCGGGGGCGCGCGCCAGCTCGGCCGCATCGATGCGGCGCCAGCCAGGATGATCGACGCGCCGCACGCCGCGTTCGGCAAGCAGCGCGGCGAGCCCGTCGGCGCCGGCGCGGCCGTGGTCGACGGTCTCGGCGGCGACTCGCTTCGCGACCTGTTGCGCCTCGCTGCGGTTGGTCGGGATCGTCCCGGAAGGTCCGCGCTTGGCCCAGCCGGTGACGTAGAGTCCGTCGTCGATCCGGCCGTCTTCGTTCGCGAAGCGGCCTGCGCTGGGCGCAAGCCTGTCGCAGGCGATGCTTTCGTAGCCGATGCACGTCACCGCGAGCTGCGCCGGCAGTTCGACCGCGCCGCCGCCGGCGCGCGAGAAGCGCACCGCCTCGAGCGACGCGTCGCCGACGAACGCCGCCGGCGTCAGCCCGAAGTGAAACACGATCGAGACCGGCGCCGGTTCGCGCCCGGGGCTTTCCGCCGCGAAGTCGCGCAGCACCTCGAGCTCGGGCGTGTCGCCGGTAAGCGTCGCGCCTTCGGCGACGCTCACCCGCGCCCGCGCGAGCGTTCCGAGTTCGGCCAGCTCGTGCTGGGTGAACTTCGCGTCGGCCGCGCCGCGGCGGCCGACGATGTGGATCGCGGTGATCGGCAGCGCCGCCAGGTGCGCCTGGGCGGCAGGGTCGATGTCCGAGCCGGCCATCTCGGCCGATTGCTTGGCGAGGATGCGAACGACGTCGATCGCGACGTTGCCGTTGCCGATGACGACCGCCGACCGCACCGCGGCGGGCGGCGGCGCGCGCCAATCCGGGTGCGCGTTGTACCAGCCGACGAAGGCGCCCGAGCCGAGCACGCCGGGAAGCGATTCGCCGGCGATGCCAAGCCCGCGATCGAGCGGCGCGCCGGTCGCGACGACGACAGCGTCGTACAGACCCATCAGCTCGTCGAGCGAGACGTCGCGGCCGACCTCGACGTTGCCGACGAAACCGATCCGATCACGCCCGAGCACCTTGTCGAGCACGCGAACGACGGCCTTCGTGCTCTGGTGGTCGGGGGCCACACCGTAGCGAACCAGCCCGAATGGCACCGGCAGGCGCTCGACGACGTCGATCGTCGCGTCGGCGGCGAGCCGCTGCAACTGGTCGGCCAGATAGCAGCCCGCCGGGCCGCTGCCGACGATCGCGAAATGCCTCATGACGGGGAGGGCCGGACGGCGGGCGTCTTCATGGCGTGCGACACAATGGTTCATTATTGCGTCGCACTGCGATAGGCAGACAAAGCCAGTGCAAGGAGCGCAGGAATGGCGGCCGAAGGCGGGCAGGCCAAGATCACGATTCTCGTCGGCACGATGACCGGCACGGCCGAGATGGTCGCGCAGGAGGTCGAGCAGGTGCTGCGCGACGCCGGCTGCGAGGTCGTGCTCGCGATGATGAACGACTGCGGGCCGGAGGTCTTCGAGCCGGGCCGCGTGATGCTGATCTGCACCTCGACCTACGGCTTCGGCAACCTGCCCGACAACGCGCTGAACCTGTTCGAGGCGCTCGAGTCGTCACGGCCCGATCTGTCGGCGATCCGCTACGGCGTCATCGCGCTCGGCGACGGCACCTATGGCGACACCTTCGCGCAGGGCGGCATCCGCTTCGACAAGCTGCTTGCCGAGCTCGGCGCGCGGCGCGCCGGAGAGGTGCTGACCCACGACGCCAACGCGAACACGCTGCCCGAGGAGGTCGCCGCGCAGTGGGCCAGCGACTGGGTGCGCAACGACCTCGGCCCGGCGGCGGGAACCGACACACAGCGAGGCAGCTGATCATGAGCAACTGGGTACACACCTTCCGCGGCGCGGTGCTGGCGTCGGAGTACGACGGCGCGAGCCACATGAACTCGCACATGTACGTCTCGCGCTTCGACCAGGCGACATGGCTGCTGCTGCATGCGATCGGCCTGACGCCGGCCAGCATGAAGAGCAGGAAGCTGCGGGTCGCGATCGTGCGCCAGAACTACCAGTTCCTGCGCGAGTTGCGCGGCGGCGAGTTGGTGCAGGTCAAGAGCGGCTTCCTCGCCGTCGGCGACAAGTACTTCCGCTTCCTGCACCAGATGATCGACGAGGAAGGCGGCGCGCTGCTCGCCACCTGCGACAGCGTCGCGGTGCAGGCGAGCCTCGAGACGAACCAGAGCGTGCCGATGCCGGCCGAGCTGCAGGACAAGGCGAGGAAGTTCCTCGTCACCGCCGACGGGCAGGTCAAGGCGCTGCCGAAGTAAGAGCCGGTGAAGGAGTGGAACCTGCGCGAGGGCACGCCGATCGAACCGGCAGCGTCTTCGATACGATGAGGCCTTCGATGAACAGCGTGCAGCGCGCGGCGGGATGGCAGCTTGCGGACGTGCCGTTCGATGCGATCGAGCGCGCCGCGGTGCGCGAGCGCGACGATCTCTTCATGCTCGTCTGCGCCGCGTCGTTCATCGAAAGCGGCAGTGACCTCTACGCCGGCAACCTCGCCGAACTGTTCGAAGGCGACGCACCGGTTCGCGACTGGCTGCGCAACGATTGGGAGCGCGAGGAACTGCAGCACGGCCGCGCGCTGCGCGCCTACATCGAGCACGTCTGGCCCGACTTCCGCTGGGAGGATGCCTTTGCCGGCTTCCTCGACGAGTACGCACGGCTGTGCACGCTCGACCAGCTCGAGCCGACGCGCGCGCAGGAGCTCGTCGCGCGCTGCATGGTCGAGATGGGAACGACGACCTCGTATCAGGCGCTGCAGTCCGTCGCGCCCGAGCCCGTGCTGCGCGAGCTGACCGGGCGCATCCGCGCCGACGAGGTGCGCCACTACAAGCATTTCCACGAATACTTCCTGCGCTACCGCGAGCAGGAGCACACGCATCGAAGCCAGGTGCTCGCGACCCTCGTGCGCCGCATCGCCGAACTGCGCCACAGCGACATCGAGATCGGCCTGCGCCACGCCGCGCGCTGGCGCTTCGACGGCGGCCGCACGCCCGAAGCGATCGCCGCCAGGATGCACGACATGATTGCGCTGATGCGCGCCAACTACCCCGTCGACCTCGCGGTGCGGATGGCGATCCAGCCGCTCGAGCTGCCACCGCGCTGGCGCCCCTGGATCGCGCGCCCGCTGGCGGCGCTCGCGCGAAGCGCCTGGCTGCACTGAGCGCGCGCACCGCCGGAACAGGCGGGCCCGCGATCACCATGACGTCCTGGCGTCATGCCGTTATGATGTCACATTGTTTGCAGACTTCGTTGGGGATGCCCGATGCGCACCGCCGATCCCGTACGCTCGACCGTCTACCTCGCGCCCGAACTTCACGAGGCGCTGCGCCTCAAGGCGGCGCACAGCCGGCGCAGCATGTCCGACATCGTCAACGAGGCGCTGCGCCAGGCGCTGCGCGAAGACGAGGAAGACCTCGCGGCGGTGCGCCGCCGCGCGAAGGAGAAGGCCCTGAGCTACGAGGACTTCCTCGCCAAGCTGAAGGCGGATGGCACGCTTTGAGCTTCGCGTCCGGCCGTCGGTCGCCAGGGATCTGCGAGGCATCCCCAAAGCCGACGTCAAACGCATCCTCGCACGCATCGAGGCCCTGGCCGACGATCCCCGCGCGCCAGGATGCGAGAAGCTCGGCGGCGCGGAGCTCTATCGCGCGCGTCAGGGCAGCTACCGAATCGTGTACGCCATCCGCGACCGCGTGCTGGTCGTGGAAGTCATTCGCGTCGGCCACCGGCGCGAGGTGTACCGCGACCGATAGACGAGGTGCACGCGGCGCGACCGCGCGGTGGTCGAAGAGATGCCCCACCTCCGGGGCCTCGATTCACGCCAACACGCGAGGTGGTAGGCCGTGTTGGACTTGAACCAACGACCAAAGGATTATGAGTCCTCTGCTCTGACCAACTGAGCTAACGGCCCTCCGCGCGGGGCATTGTAGGCAGGGCCTGTACGCGCGAAATCGAGCGGCACGCGCCGGGCGGCAGGCCATGCCCTACCGCGCGCGCTGGCATGCGCGTTAGCGGCGCGTGCGGCGGCCGCGAAGACTACGATCGCGTGCAACCGCATTGCGCGCGGCGAGGAGACGGCGATGGCGACGACCCGCACCGAGCACGACACCTTCGGCGACATCGAAGTGCCCGCCGACCGGCTGTGGGGCGCGCAGACCGAGCGTTCGCTGCACCACTTCGCGATCTCGACCGAGCGCATGCCGCGCGAGCTGCTTCACGCGCTCGCCCTCGTCAAGCGCTCGGCGGCGGTGGTGAACCTGCGGCTCGGGCTGCTCGACGCGGCGAAGGCGGATGCAATCGTCGCCGCCGCCGACGAGGTGCTCGCCGGCCTTCACGACGCCGAGTTCCCGCTCTCGGTCTGGCAGACCGGGTCGGGCACGCAAACCAACATGAACATGAACGAGGTGCTCGCCAACCGGGCGTCGCAGCTGATGGGCGGCGAGATCGGGACGCAGCGCCTCGTCCATCCGAACGACGACGTGAACCGCGGCCAGTCGTCGAACGACGTGTTCCCGACGGCGATGAGCGTCGCCGCGGTGCTTGCGATCGAGTCGACGCTGCGCCCTGCACTCGTGACCCTACGTGAGACGCTGGCGGCGAAGGCCGCGGCATATGCCGGCATCGTCAAGATCGGCCGCACCCACCTGCAGGACGCGACGCCGCTCACGCTCGGGCAGGAGATGTCGGGCTGGGTCGGGCAGCTCGACCACGGCCTCGCGCATCTGGGCGCGGCACTGCCGCATCTGCGGGAACTCGCGCTCGGCGGCACGGCGGTCGGCACCGGGCTCAACACGCATCCTGACTTCGGTCGACTCGTTGCCGAGGCGCTCACCGAACGCAGTGGCACACGTTTCGTCAGCGCGCCCAATAAGTTCGAGGCGCTCGCCGCGCACGACGCGATCGTCCATTCGCACGGCGTGCTGAAGACGATCGCCGCGTCGCTGATGAAGATCGCCAACGACGTGCGCTGGCTCGCGTCGGGGCCGCGCTCGGGCCTCGGCGAGATCCGCATCCCCGAAAACGAGCCCGGCAGCTCGATCATGCCGGGCAAGGTCAACCCGACGCAGTGCGAGGCGCTGACGATGGCGTGCGCTCAGGTGTTCGGCAACGACGCCGCAGTCAACTTCGCCGGCGCGTCGGGCAACTTCGAGTTGAACGTCTTCAAGCCGGTATTGATCTACAACCTGCTGCAGAGCGTGCGCCTGCTCGGCGACGGCGCGAAGAGCTTCGAAGAGCACTGCGCGCGCGGCATCGAGCCGGTGCGCGAACGCATCGCCGAGCTGGTGCAGCGTTCGCTGATGCTCGTCACCGCGCTCAATCCGCACATCGGCTACGACAAGGCAGCGGCGATCGCGAAGGCGGCGCACCAGAACGGCAGCAGCCTGCGCGACGCGGCGATCGCCTCCGGCTGGTTGACCGGCGAGCAGTTCGACGCCTGGGTGCGCGCCGAGGACATGGTCGCGCCGCACGCGCGCGCCGCGCACGGCGTGGGCTGAACGGGTGCGGACGGCTACTTCTGGCTCAGCGCATTGCCGACCAGGCGCGACGTGATGTCGACGATCTGGATCATGCGGTCGTAGGCCATGCGCGTCGGGCCGATGACGCCGAGCGTGCCGACGATCTGGCCGTCGACGACGTACGGCGCCGAGACGACCGAAAGCTCCTCGAACGGCACGACCATGCTCTCGCCGCCGATATAGATGCGAACGCCCTCGGCGCGGCTGCTCACGTCGAGCAGCCGCATCAGCTGCGTCTTTTGCTCGAACAGGTCGAACAGCTTGCGCAGGCTGCCGAGGTCGCTCGAGAAGTCCTGCACCGTCAGCAGGTTCCTCTCGCCGGAGATGACGAGCTGTTCCTGGCTGTCGGCGACGGCCTCGGAGCCGGCCTGCACGGCGGCCTGCATCAGCGCCGCGATCTCGCCGCGCAGCGCGTCGACCTCGAGCTTCAAGCGCTCGCGCACCTCGTCGAGTGTGAGGCCGGCGTAGTGCGCCGAGAGATAGTTGCTCGCCTCGACGAGCTGGGCCGGCGTGTAGTCCTGCGCGGTGACGATGACGCGGTTTTGCACGTCGCCGTCGGGCGCGACGAGGATCACGAGCACGCGCCGCTCGGACAGCCGCATGAACTCGATGTGGTGAAACCGGCTCGCCTTGCGCGGCGCGGTGACGACACCGACGAAGTGCGACAGGTTCGACAGCAGCTGCGCCGCGCTTGCGATCACGCGCTGGGGCTGGTCGGGGTGGATCTGCGGCGCCGGCTGCAGCGCGTCGTTGCCCGCATCGACCGATTGCGCGGTGAGCATGGTGTCGACGAACAGGCGGTAGCCGCGCGCCGTCGGCACCCGGCCGGCGCTCGTGTGCGGGCTCGCGATCAGGCCGAGGTCTTCCAGATCGGCCATCACGTTGCGGATCGTCGCCGGCGAAAGCTCGAGGCCGCTGGCCCGCGACAGCGTGCGCGAACCGATCGGCTGGCCGTCGGCGATGTAGCGTTCGACCAGGGTCTTCAGCAGGGTCTTGGCGCGCTCGTCGAGCATGGTTTCATTCTAGGTCGGGGCTTCGCCGCGACCCATTTTCTGCCCCCTGCGGCAAGGGGCGCTGTGGTGTAATCCCGCGCATGCCGACCCCCTTTCGTCATGCTGCCCTCGTGGGCAAGTATCAGGCGCATGGCATTCGCGGCGTGCTCGAGGACATCGCGCATTTCCTCGCCCGCCAGGGGCTCGAGGTGTCGCTCGAGAAGCAGACCGCGCTGTCCACCGGCATCACCGGCTACGGTGCGCTCGACCCGGCCGAACTCGGCAGGCAGTGCGACCTCGCCGTCGTCCTCGGCGGCGACGGCACGATGCTCGGCATCGCGCGCCAGCTCGCGCGCCACGGCACGCCGCTCGTCGGCATCAACCAGGGGCGGCTCGGCTTCATCACCGACGTGCCGATCGGCCAGTTCGCGCAGGCGCTCGCGCCGATGCTCGCCGGCGACTTCGAGGTCGAGCACCGCACGATGCTCGACGGCATCGTCGAGCGCGACGGCCACACGATCTTCGAAGCGCTCGCGCTGAACGACGTCGTCGTCAGCCGCAGCCACACGTCGAGCATGATCGAGCTGCGCGTCGACATCGGCGACGAGTTCATGGCCAACCTGCGCGCCGACGGGCTGATCCTCGCGTCGCCAACCGGATCGACGGCCTACGCGCTGTCGGCCGGCGGGCCGATCCTGCACCCCGGCATCGGCGGCTGGGTGCTCGCGCCGATCGCGCCGCACACGCTGTCGAACCGGCCGATCGTGCTGCCCGACGTGAGCGACGTTGCGATCCAGATCGTCGCCGGCCGCGACGCGAGCGCGAACTTCGACATGCAAAGCGTCGCCAGCCTCCTGCCCGGCGATCGCGTGCGGGTGCGCCGCTCGCAGCACCAGGTGCACTTCCTGCACCCGCGCGGCTGGAGCTACTACGCCACGCTGCGCAAGAAGCTGCACTGGCACACGCCGCAGTGAGCGGGCCCTGCGATCATGCTTAGGCGGCTCGCGCTGCGCGACTTCGCGATCGTCGAGGCACTCGAGTTCGAACCCGGCGCCGGCTTTTCGGTGCTCACCGGCGAGACCGGCGCCGGCAAGTCGATCCTCGTCGATGCGCTGCAGCTTGCGCTCGGCAGCCGCGGCGACGCGGTCGTCGTGCGCGAAGGCGCGGCGCGCGCCGAGATCAGCGCCGAGTTCGATTCGCCGCCCGCGCTGGCAGCGTGGCTCGAAGACGCCGGCTTCGAGCCGCAGGAGTCGCTGCTGCTGCGGCGCGTGATCGATGCCCAGGGCAAGAGCCGGGCCTGGATCAACGGCAGCGCGGCGACGATCGCGCAGCTGCGCGAGACGGCCGCCTGGCTCGTCGATATCCACGGCCAGCATGCGTGGCAGGGGTTGACGCGGCCGGCCGTCGTTCGCGATCTGCTCGATGCCCACGCCGGGGCC
The DNA here is from genome assembly GCA_039807955.1 of Ideonella sp. Taxonomy (GTDB): domain Bacteria; phylum Pseudomonadota; class Gammaproteobacteria; order Burkholderiales; family Burkholderiaceae_C; genus CAIKUF01. The sequence goes on from JBDHSE010000059.1 coordinate 9,879, forward strand.
GACGCGGCGCCCGTCGCCAGCGCCTGGTCGCGCTGGAAGGCGGCGGCGCAGGCGCTCGCGGATGCGCGCGCCAGGCAGGGCGCGCTCGACCGCGATCGCGAGCGGCTGGCGTGGCAGCTCGGCGAGATCGATCGCCTCGCGCCCGGCGCCGACGAGTGGGAGCCGCTGAATGCCGAGCATGCGCGGTTGTCGCACGCGCAAGCGCTGATCGACGCCGCGCAGGCGGCGCGCGCGATGCTGTCGGAGGCCGACGCGAATGCCGACGCGCTCGCCGGCCGCGCCGCCGACGCGCTCGCCGCGGTCGCCGAGCATGATCCGCAGCTCGGCGAGATCGTCGAGGTGCTGCGCAGCGCGCAGGCGCAGCTGCAGGACGCGGCGCACACGCTCGCCGGCTACCTGCACCGCACCGAGCCCGATCCGCAGCAGCTGCAGCGGCTCGACGAGCGGCTCGCGGCGTGGATCGCGCTCGCGCGGCGCCACCATCGCAAACCCGACGAGCTGCCGGCGCTGGCTGCGCAGTGGCGCGACGAGTTGCAGGCGCTCGAAGCGGCGGCCGACCTCGACGCGCTCGAGCGCGCGCAGGATGACGCGCTTGCCGGCTACAGGCGCGAGGCGAAGCTGCTGAGCCAGGCGCGCAAGCGGGCAGCGCCGCTGCTCGCCAAGGCGGTGACGCAGGCGATGCAGCAGCTTGGCATGGCGGGCGGCCGCTTCGAGGTTGCGCTCATCGCGGGCGACGCGCCGCAAGCGTGGGGCATGGAGTCGGCCGAGTTCCTCGTCGCCGGGCACGCCGGCAGCACGCCGCGGGCGCTTGCGAAGGTCGCCTCCGGCGGCGAGCTGTCGCGCATTGCGCTCGCTATCGCGGCGACGACGGCAAGCCGCAGCGCGGCGGCGGGCGACGCCGCAGGCACGCTGATCTTCGACGAGATCGACGCCGGCATCGGCGGCGCCGTCGCCGAGGCGGTCGGCAAGCTGATGCGCCAGCTCGGCCGCGAGCGCCAGGTGCTCGCCGTGACGCACCTCGCGCAGGTCGCGGCGAGCGCCGACGAACATCACGTCGTCGCCAAGACGACGCGCGGCGGCGCGGTGCAGAGCACGCTCGCGGCGGTCAGCGGCGAGGCGCGGGTCGCAGAGATCGCGCGCATGCTCGGCGGCGAGCGGCTGTCGGTGACGAGCCTCGCCCATGCGCAGGAGCTGCTGGCTGGCGGCGCGACTAAACCCGAGCCGCGCGGAAGACTCGAAAGGCAATGAACCAGGACAGCACAGAGAACACACCGGGCGTTTCGCTGCGCCAGGTCGTGCTCGTCACCGGCATCTCCGGCTCGGGCAAGTCGGTCGCGCTGCACGCGCTCGAGGATGCCGGCTTCTTCTGCGTCGACAACCTGCCGCCCGAGTTGCTGCGCGACTTCCTGCGCCTCGAGCACGAGCGCCGCGAGCGCCGCGTCGCGATCGCGGTCGACGTGCGCAGCGCCGGTTCGCTGCCGCACCTGCTGCCGCTGCTCGA
>JBDHSE010000060.1:0-11362 GCA_039807955.1 Ideonella sp.
TACGTGACCGCGGGCGGGTAATAGACCGGCACCGGGGCGACATACGCCGGCGGCGGTGCGTAGTAAACCGGCGGCGGTGCGTAGTAGGCGGGCGCAGGGGCGACGTAGGCGCTGCCCGACTGCGCGGCGATGCCGGCACCGGTGACGGCGCCGATCACGCCGCCGACGTCCGCGCCGTTGGCGCCGTTGACCGAATGGCCGATCAGCGCGCCGACACTGCCGCCGATCAACGCGCCGAGCGCGGGGTTGGACTGCGCCGACGCCGTCGTCGAAACGGCGCCGAGCGCGATCGCCGCCAACGCGGCGGCTGCAACAGATCGATCGAGCATGACAGACTCCTTCGAACTCGCAACGTGCCAGCAAGACCGGCGCGCAACGCGGGCCCGGCGCCAGCATGGTTCGCAGGTCCGGCCGGGGCTCCCGACTGTTCTAACGCGCGAGAGGCCGATTCGGTGGTCACAGCAGCAAATCTTTACATCCGCGTCGCCGGCGCCGGCCGGTGAGGCCGCGAGGCACAATCCGCCATCGTGACCCTGACCGAACTGCGCTACATCGTCGCCGTTGCCCGCGAGAAGCACTTCGGCCGTGCTGCCGAGGCCTGCTTTGTCTCGCAGCCGACGCTGAGCGTCGCCATCAAGAAGCTCGAGGACGAGCTCGAGCTGAGGATCTTCGAGCGCGGCGGCGCCGAGGTCAGCGTCACGCCGCTCGGCGCGGAGATCGTGCGCCAGGCGCAGTCGGTGCTCGAGATGGCGGCCGGCATCAAGGAGACGGCCAAGCGCGGCAAGGACCCGCTCGCCGGGCCGCTGCGGCTCGGGCTGATCTACACGATCGGCCCCTACCTGCTGCCGGCGCTCGTGCGCCAGGTGATCAAGCGCGTACCGCAGATGCCGCTCGTGCTGCAGGAGAACTTCACCGTCCGCCTCCTCGAGATGCTGCGCAGCGGCGAACTCGATTGCGCGATCCTCGCCGAGCCGTTCCCCGATACCGGGCTCGCGGTCGCGCCGCTCTACGACGAGCCGTTCATGATCGCCGTGCCGCACAACCACCCGCTCGCGGCGCGCGAGGCAGTCAGCGCCGAGGAGCTCAAGCGCGAGACGATGCTGCTGCTCGGCACCGGGCACTGCTTTCGCGACCACGTGCTCGAGGCCTGCCCCGAGTACGCCCGCTTCTCGAGCCACGCCGAGGGCATCCGCAAGAGCTTCGAGGGCTCGTCGCTCGAGACGATCACGCACATGGTCGCCTCCGGCATGGGCATCACCGTCGTGCCGCAGCTGTCGATCCCGCGCGACCGGGCGTCGCACGTCGTCTACATCCCGTTCGCGCCGCCGGTGCCGACGCGGCGCGTCGTCCTCGTCTGGCGGCGCAGCTTTCCGCGCTACGAGGCGATCGCGGCGCTGCGCAATGCGGTCCACGCCTGCAAGCTTGCCGGGGTGAAGTTCATCTGACGGCCGGGGTCCGGGCACCGCCGGCGGCGCCTGGACGACCCTTCGCATCCCCCATTCGTGGGCCTATGCACCATCGGCAACAACCCCTTACAGTAGCGGCCTGACTGCGGGCCGCGGCGCATGCCGCGATCCGACGAAGATGCTGCGCGATGAGTGACATACGGGCACTGCTCCTGACCGACGTGGTGGACAGCACCAGGTTGGCGGAGAAGCTCGGCGACGCGGAGTTGGCGGAGGTCTGGGCGGCGCACGATCGCGTCGCGCGCGACCTGTTGCCCGCCTGGCGCGGGCGCGAGATCGACAAGACGGACGGCATGCTGCTGCTGTTCGATGCGGCGGCCGACGCGGTCGGCTATGCGCTCGCCTACCACCGCGCGCTGGCCGGCCAATCGACGACGCTGTCGGCGCGCGCCGGCCTGCACGTCGGCCCGGTGCTGCTGCGCGAGAACGACGCCGCCGACGTCGCGCGCGGCGCCAAGCCGGTCGAGGTCGAGGGTCTCGCGAAGTCGGTCGCCGCGCGCGTGATGTCGGTCGCCCGCGGCGGCCAGACGCTGCTGTCTGCCGAGGCGCGCGAGGCGCTCGGCCCTGCGGCGTACAAGGTGCAGGCGCACGGCCACTGGATGGTCAAGGGGGTCACCGAACCGGTCGAGCTGTTCCAGGTCGGCGACGCCGAGACACGCTTCCAGGCGCCGGCCGACAGCGACAAGGTGTTTCGCGTCATCCGTGCCGGCGACTGGTGGATGCCGGTGCGCGAGGTGCCGAACAACCTGCCGCAGCAGGGCACGTCGTTCGTCGGCCGCGAACGCGAGATGGACGAGGTCCGCGTGCAGCTCGGCAAGGCGCGGTTGCTGACGCTGCTCGGCATGGGGGGCCTGGGCAAGACCCGGCTCTCGCTGCAGGTCGCGGCCGATGTGATGCACGAGTATCCGGACGGCGTCTGGTTCGTCGATCTGGCACCGATCCGCGATCCGGCGCTCGTCGAGAGCGAAGCGGCGCAGGTCCTTGGCGTGCGCGAGGAGCCCGACCGGCCCTTGCTGCAGGCGCTGTGCACGTTCCTCAAGACGCGACGCGTGCTGCTCATCCTCGACAACTGCGAGCACCTGATCAGGCCGGCGGCCGATCTGGCCCACGCCGTCGTCAAGTCGGCGCCCTTCGTCCACGTGCTCGCGTCGAGCCGCCAGGCGCTGCGCATCCCGGGCGAGCATGTCTATCCGATCCGGCCACTGCCGCTGCCGCGCGAGGGCGACGGCATGCACGCGCTGCGGCGCTCGCCGGCGGTGCAGTTGTTCGTCGATCGCGCCCGCTCGCACAAGCCGTCGTTCGAGCTGAACGAGCGCGAGGCGCCGGCGGTGGCCGCGCTCGTCACCCGCCTGGAAGGCATCCCGCTCGCGCTCGAACTCGCCGCCGCACGCGTGCGCTCGCTGACGGTGGCCGACATCAACACCCGGCTGAAGGACCGCTACAAGATCCTCACCGGCGGCGCGCGCGTCCACGACGAGCGCCAGCAGACGCTGCGCGCGCTTGTCGACTGGTCCTACGAACTGCTGACCGAGGCCGAGCAGACGGCATTCGCGCGCGCCAGCGCCTTCGTCGGCGGCTTTGACATGGCCGCCGCCGAAGCGGTGTGCGGCGCCGATCCGCTGCTGGCCGATGACGTGCTCGACCTGATCGAGTCGCTGATCGAGAAGTCACTGCTCATGCCCGACGATAGGGACGAGGGCATGCGCTACAGGATGCTCGAGACGATCCGCGACTATGCGCACGAAAAACTCGAACAAAGCGGCGAGCTGGACGCCACCCTGGTGCGCCATTGCGACCACTACTTCGAGCTGGCCAAGGCCGCCAACCAGGGCCTCGAGGGCCCCGAGCAGGCCGACTGGGTCTGGCGCGTCGAGGCCGAGCTCGACAACCTGCGCGCGGCCGTCGCGCTCGCGCTGGCCGGCGGCGTGGATAGCGTCTTCGCGGTGAAGTTCGCGGTTGCGCTTGCCGGCTTCTGGATTCTGCGTGGCTACGCGACAGAGGGCCGGGCTGTCGTCAAGGCGGCGCTGGAACTGCCCGCCGTCAAGACCTCCGACGTGGCGCGCGCGTGGGCCCTGTACACCGGGTCACGCCTCGCCGAGAGCCAGAGCGACCTCGCCGAGGCACTGAAGATGCTCGAAGTCTGCCTCGAACTGCGCCGCAGCCTGGACAACCCGGTGGAAATTGCGGCCACCTTGTCGACGCTGTCGCTGGTGCGGCTGCAGACCGGCGATGCGTCAGGCGCCGAGGTCGGCGAACGCGAGGCGCTCCAGATCTTCGTCGGCCTCGGCGACCGCGTCGGCGAGGCGATCGGCTTGCTGCACCTGGGGCAGATCGCGACCCAGCGCGGCGAGACGGACGCCGCCCGCGGCCTGCTCGAGCAGTGCTTGGCGATTGCGCGCGACATCAAATCGATGGATACCGAAGGCGAGTGCGAACTGCACCTGGGCGAGGTCGACGTCGATGCCGGCGCACCCGACCGTGCCGACCAGCACTTCAAACGCTCGCTCGTCGTCTGCCGGGAAGGCGGCGACAAGCCCGGCGAGGCCAAGGCCCTGTGGCGGCTCGGGCAACTCGATCTCGGCAACGGCGATCTCGCCTCGGCGCGGGCAAGACTTGGCGGAGCGCTCGCTGCGTTCGACACCTTCGGCATGCGCGCCGAACTGCTCGGCTGCCTCGAGACCTGTGCCGGCCTCGCCAAGGCCGAGAACCGCCTCGCGACGGCCGCAAGGCTGTCCGGCGCGGTCGAGCAGGCGCGCGAGCGGCTCGGCCTGAAGCGCCCGCCGAAGGACGCGGATCGCTGGTCGGCGCAGGTCGCGGCGCTTCGCGACGCCTTGCCGGCGGACGAGATCGAGGCCTTGCGCGGCGAAGGCCGGCAATGGCAGATCGACGACGCGCTGCGCCAGGCGCTGTCCGCGCAGAGCGACCTCGTCACGGCCTGACGCGCTGCCGGAGCCGGAATGCAAACCGCCGCGCGAGGCGGCGGTTCGACGGCCTGGGGCAGCCGGATGGTCAGCGTTGCTGGCGGCGACGGAAGTAGACGCCGAGTCCGGCGAGACCTGCCAGCAGCATCGCGTAGCTTGCCGGCTCGGGGATCGGCGTCAGGACCAGGATCGCCTTGTTCTCGGACGCGCCGAAGATCGAGCAGTCGCCGCGGACGATGCAGTCCGGGCCCTCGCCGACGCCGTTGAAGTAGAGCTGGACGACCGACAGGTTCGGGTCTTCCGCGATCTCGTGTTCGAACTTCAGCCAGAACCAGACCGGCATGTCGTCGACCATGTTGTAGGTGCTGGACGTGAACCCGCCGACGAACGTGGATTCGACGCCGTGCAGGCTTCCGCCGTCGACGTACATGTTGACGACCGAGGCGCTGCCGAAGTTGAAGATGTCCGTCACCTCCATCGAGCTGCGGCCCATCATGCCCCCTTCGAACTCGCCGATGCTCGAGAAGACGAGCTGACCGTTGCTGATCGTCATGCCGCCGCAGGTCGGCCCGGAGTTGGCGTACCAGCCGGTCGGCTGCGCCTCGCAGGCGTCGGGAATGTAGAACTCGCCCGAACCGCTCCACTCGAGATCGGGGAAGTCGCCTCCGAAGGGCGGCGTGAACGCGCCACCGTAGGTCTTGGCCTGAACGGGCGCGGCCACGGTCAGCAAGGCGCCGAGCAAGACGCCGATGCTCAATGCAGACGTCCGAGAAAAACTTCTCAAGTTCAACATGACCGGCCTCCAGGGTTTGCGGCTTAAGATGCGAATTCATTGTAGGTAGTCATTCGCCCAAGCGCGAGTGGCGCACCCCCCCGAACTAGGGGGGTTGGAGGGAGCTTTTTTCGAAGGTCAGGTCGCGCTCGCGGCGATCGCGTCGTCGACGATCTCGATCCAGTGCCGCACCGGCACCGCCGTGCCGGACTGCAGGTGCTGGATGCAGCCGATGTTGGCCGAGACGATCGCTTCGACACCCAGCGACGCGAGGTTTGCGAGCTTGCGGTCGCGCAGCTCGAACGCGAGCTTCGATTGCAGCACCGAGTAGGTGCCGGCCGAGCCGCAGCACAGATGGCTTTCGTTCGGCGCCAGTTCGATGTCGAAGCCGAGCGCACGCAGTATGGCTTCGACGCCGCCGCGCAACTGCTGGCCGTGCTGCAGGGTGCACGGCGGGTGAAACGCCAGGCGCCGGATCGTCTGGCGCGACGCGCCGCCCGCAGGCGACGGCTTCGACGGCCGCGCACGCGCCAGATGCTTTTGCAACTCCGCGACGAGATCGGGAACGAACTCGCTCAGGTCGCGCGTCAGCTCGCTCACGCGCCTGGCCTTCGCGGCGTAGTCGACGTCGTGCGCGAGGGCGTGGCCGTAGTCCTTCACCATCACGCCGCAGCCCGACGCGTTCATCACGATCGCCTCGACGCCGCCGGCGGCGATCGTCGGCCACCAGGCGTCGATGTTGCGGCGCATGTCGGCCAGCCCGCCCGCGGCGTCGCCCAGATGCCAGCGGATCGCGCCGCAGCATCCGGCGCCGTCTGCGACGAGCGTCTGCACGCCGGCGGCGTCGAGCACGCGCGCCGTCGCGCTGTTGATGTTGGGCATCATCGCCGGCTGCACGCAGCCCATCAGCAGCAGCACCTTGCGCGGATGGCTGCGCGTCGGCCAGCGGTGCGCCTTCGCGCCGGCGCGCGGCGACACCTTGTTCCTGACCGCCGCCGGCAGCAACGGCCGCACGAGCTGGCCGAGCTTCATCGCCGGCGCGAAGAGCGGGGACGTGAGGCCGTGCTTCAACGCCGCGCGCACGAGCCGCTCGCCGGTCGGGCGTTCGACGCGGTCCTCGACGATCTTGCGCCCGATGTCGACCAGCGCGCCGTACTCGACGCCCGACGGGCAGGTCGTCTCGCAGTTGCGGCACGTCAGGCAGCGGTCGAGGTGGAGCTGCGTCGCCTGCGTCACCGGCGCGCCCTCGAGCATCTGCTTCATCAGATAGATGCGCCCGCGCGGGCTGTCGAGCTCGTTGCCGAGCAGCAGATAGGTCGGGCAGGTCGCGAGGCAGAAGCCGCAGTGCACGCACTTGCGCAGGATCGCTTCGGCGGCGTCGCCGTCGGGCGTGCCCTTGAACTCGGGGGCGAGGTTCGTCTGCATTGCGCGCCGTCAGAGGTCAGGGTAGAGACGCCCCGGGTTGAAGATGCCATCCGGGTCGAACGCGCGCTTCAACTCGCGGTGGATTCGCGCGAGCGGCGGCGCAAGCGGCGCAAACGCACCGGCCGACTTGTCCTGTGCCCGAAAGAGCGTCGCATGGCCGCCCGCGCGCGCCGCCGCGTCGCGCACCTGCTGCGCCGGCAGCGTGCTGCACAGCCAGCGCTGTGCGCCGCCCCATTCGATCAGCGTGTCGCCTTCCAGATCTAGCGGCGCCGCCGTCTGCGGCAGCGAGATGCGCCACAGCGAAGCGCCGCCGGCGACCGCGGCGCGGGCGGCGCCGAAGTACTCGTCGCTCTGGTCGCGCAGCCCGGCCCAGAACGCATCGGCGAGCATCGGCTCGACCGCATCGCCGCCGAGGCGCTCGCGCGCCGCGCGCACCGCCGCAGCGGCGCCGGCGAGCCGCACGACGAGCGTGCCGTTCCACCAGGCGGTCGCAGCCAGCGGAAGCGGCTGGCCGCCCCATTCGTTGACGCGCTGCAGTGCGGCGTCCTCGCCAAGCTCGAAGCGCAGCGTCTGCGCCGCCGTCGGCCGCGGCAGGACCTTGAGCGACACCTCGCAGATCACGCCGAGGATGCCGAGCGATCCGGCGAGCACGCGCGAGACGTCGTAGCCGGCGACGTTCTTGATGACCTGCCCGCCGAAGCTCAGCACCTCGCCGCGGCCGGTGAGCAGCGCCGCGCCGAGCACGTGATCGCGCACGCTGCCGGCCGTCGCTCGCGCCGGGCCGGCGAGGCCCGCCGCGACCATGCCGCCGACGGTGCCGCCCCGAACGCTTGCGTTCGTCGGATTCTCGAAGCGCGGCGGCTCGAACGGCAGGTGTTGGCCCTTCTCGGCAAGCGCCGATTCGAGTTCGGCGAGCAGCGTGCCGGCACGCGCCGTGACGACGAGTTCGCTCGGCTCGTAGCTGCTGATGCCGGCCAGCCCGCGCACGTCGAGCGGCTCGCCGCGCGGCACCTCGCCGTAGAACGACTTCGTCGCGCCGCCCTGGATGCAAAGCGCCGTCTTGTCGGCGCGCGCCGCGCGCACGCGGTCGACGATCGCATCGAGCGCCGCGTCGGCCATGCTCAAAACCGCTCCAGTCCGGGAAACGGCAGCAGGCCCTTCCTGACCGTCATCTTGCCGCCCTCGACGCAGCGCGAAAGCGTCGGGATGACCTTGCCGGGGTTGAGCAGCTCGCCCGGATCGAAGGCGCGCTTGAGCGCAGCCATCTGCGCGCGCTCCTCGGGCGTGAACTGCACGCACATCGAGCCGAGCTTCTCGATGCCGACGCCGTGCTCGCCGGTGACCGTGCCGCCCATGCGCACGCTCGTCTCGAGGATGTCGGCGCCGAACAGCTCGCAGCGGTGCAGCTGGTCGGCGTCGTTGGCGTCGAACAGGATCAGCGGATGCAGGTTGCCGTCGCCGGCGTGGAAGACGTTGCAGCAGCGCAGGCCGTACTTCTCCTGCATCTGCCCGATCGCGAGCAGGATGTCGGCCAGCCTGCGGCGCGGGATCGTCGAATCCATGCACATGTAGTCGGGGCTGATGCGGCCCGACGCCGGAAACGCGTTCTTGCGCCCGCTCCAGAACGTCAGGCGCTGCGCTTCGTTTTCGCTCACCTGCAGGCGGGTCGCACCGGCGGCGGTCAGCACCGCTTCCATGCGTTCGATCTCCTCGGCCACTTCCTCGGGCGTGCCGTCGCTCTCGCACAGCAGAATCGCCGCCGCGTCCTGGTCGTAGCCGGCGTGGACGAAGGCCTCGACGGCGGCCGTCATCGGCTTGTCCATCATCTCGAGGCCGGCCGGGATGATGCCGGCGGCGATGATCGCGGCGACCGCGTCGCCCGCGTGGCGCACGTCGCCGAAGCTCGCGAGGATGCAGCGCGCAAGCATCGGCTTCGCGACAAGCCTGACGGTGACCTCGGTCGTCACCGCGAGCATGCCCTCGCTGCCGACGACGAGCGCGAGCAGATCGAGCCCTGCGGCGTCGAGCGCCTCGCCGCCGAAGACGACCTCCTCGCCCTCGACGGTATAGCCCTTCACGCGCAGCACGTTGTGCAGCGTCAGGCCGTACTTCAGGCAGTGCACGCCGCCCGAGTTCTCGGCGACGTTGCCGCCTATCGTGCACGCGATCTGGCTGCTCGGGTCGGGCGCGTAGTACAGGCCGTACGGCGCCGCCGCCTCGCTGATCGCGAGGTTGCGAACGCCGCACTGCACGGTCGCGGTGCGCGCGAGCGGGTCGATGCGAACGATGCGGTTGAACTTCGCCAGGCTCAAGGTGACGCCCATCCGGTGCGGCATCGCGCCGCCCGAAAGCCCAGTGCCCGCGCCGCGCGCGACGACCGGCACACCGAGCGCATGGCAGGCGCGCAGCACCGCGGCGACCTCGGCCTCGGTCGCGGGCAGCGCGACGGCGAGCGGCCGTTCACGGTACGCCGTCAGCCCGTCGCACTCGTAGGGCGTCACGTCCTCGCGCTGCCACAGCAGCGCGTGCGCCGGCAGCACGGCGGCGAGCGCGGCGACGACCTGCGCCTGGCGCGCCGCGCGCTCGCCGGCTGCGGGCTGCGCCGGTTCACTCATCGCCGACGAACACGGTCAGCACGCCGGTGTAGCCGTACAGATGGTGGCGCGCGATCTCGCCCGCCGCGAAGAAGCCGGCGAGCGGCACGTCGCCCAGCGCGTGACGCACGATCGCAAGCTCGGCCGACGGCGCGCCGAAGTGCGGCCCGCCGCGGCCGCTGCAACTGACGTAGACGGCACCGGCGATGCGCCGCGCCGGATGCGGCTGATGCTCGGCCTCGCTGCCCTGCAGCGCGAGTGCGGTCGCGAGCGGCAGCATCTCGGGCTCGAGCTCTTCGCGGATCTCGGCGCAGATTCGCACCAGGTCGCGCCGCGCCGCCGCGGTGTCGCGCTGGCAGAACGCGAGCCGCATGCCGGGTTCGACGAAGTCGGCGACGGCGACGCCGCGGCGCGCCGGGTCGATGCCGATCAGGTGGCGCACCCGCGTGTCGGCGCCGAACTGCCCCGGATAGGCGACCGTCTCGTCGGCCGCGTCGGCCAGGCCGACGAGGGTGTGGCGCAGTGCGTCGAGCACTTCGGGCGGCGCGAGGCCGTCGAGCTCGAGGTCGGACAAGAGCGTGTCGAGCGCCGCCGCGCCGTCGAGTTCGAGCACGAGGTTGCGCTCGGCGCGCGTCACGCGCCGCGTCGGACCGACCGGCTGGCAGCCCTGCGTCACGCGCGAGACGAGGGCGACGTCGCGGCCGAACGCGACGCCCGAGACGCCGCCCTCGAACACGCCGTCGGCGATGTGCGGCGCCTGCGCCCGCGACGACGCGAGGCCGCCGAACAGGTAGCCGGTCGCGGTGCGCGCCGCAAGCTCGCGGACCAGCGCCGGCAGTTCGGCGGTCGACGGATCGGCGTGCACCTGCGCGGTGTGCGCCGCGAAGCCGGCGAGCGGACGAGCCCCGGAGAAGACGCGAAAGCTCGCCCGCGGCAGTGCGGCCAGCATCAGTACGAGCGCCGGCTCGTCGAAGTACTCGACGCCGTTGGCGGCGACGCCGACGCCGACCGCGCCGACCCATTCGACGCCCGGCCAGCGCCGCCGCAGTTCGGCGAAGATCGCCTGCGCATCGTTCGCAAAGAGGTCGGTCAGGTAGGCCCAGCCGAGCGTCGGCCGCGCGTCGGCGGCGGATTCACGCTCGGGATCGCCGCCCGCCGCGCGCCGCGCAGCGTGCGCCTGGGCGTCGATCTGTGCCGCGGCTCGCGCGAGCGCGGTGCGCCAGTCGGGGTTGGTCGCGTGGGCGTGCCAGAACAGCATCACCGCCTCGCCGCCTGCGGGCCGGACGACGCCCCGCGCGATGCGCCGCGGCGAGGTTGGAGCGGCCGGCTCATGGCAAGCATCGCCGCCGATGCGGTCAATCCGCCTCGCGCGCTGCCGTCTTGCGCGCCGCACGCTTGCGCGACGCGGTCTTGCGCACCGCTGCCTTGCGTTTGGCCGTGCCCGCGGCGGGCTTCGATTCGCCCGCCGCCTTCGCATCGGCCGCGCCCTTCTCGAGCGCCGCCGTCGCCAACTCGGTGAACTGCTTGGTCAGCGCGCCCCACCATTGCATCGGGTCGACGACACCGGGCGCGGCACCGCTCTCGGGCGCCGCCGTCGCTGCTGCCTTCGCCGCCGGTTCGGATGCGGGTTTGGCCTCGGGCGCCGACGCCGGCTTCTCGGGCGGCGCCTCGGGCGGCGCCTCGGCCGGCATCTTCAGCAGCAGCGAGTCGCGCAGCGCGTCCATCTGCACGTTCATCGTCTTCAGCGTCGACAGCGTCATGCGCTGCACCTCGAGCGCCTGGATCGTCGCCCCCAGCATGCGTGCGTTCTGCTCGAGCCAGTACTGCACGGTGCGCAGTTCGTCGATCCGCTTGTCGATCTCCTCCGGGTTGACGGTCGGCGCGATCCACTGGCCGACGCCGGGCATCGCCGCGCCTGCGTTCTTGACGAGGCTTTCGAGGAAGTCGAAGCCGGGGACGAGCTTTGCGAAGTTGGCGGAGTCGGTCATGGCAGCTTCCTGACGTTGAATGACTGATCGCGAGGCGGTTCATTGTGCCCCGGCCGCAGCCGGTGTGGGCCGCTGCGCCCTACTGCCCCTGCGAGGGCGGGGTGAGCCGCAGCACGCCGCCGGCCTGCGAGAAGTGGAGCTTCGAGAGCACGTCCATGCCGAGCAGCGGCGCCGCCAGTTCGGGCAGCACCGCGAC
>JBDHSE010000061.1:0-11336 GCA_039807955.1 Ideonella sp.
GTGCCGCGCGTGCTCGGCACGCCGGGGCGCGTCGAGGTGCTCGCGACCTACCTCTACGAAATGATCGCGACCGGCTACTCGCCCGACTACGGCAAGGCCGCCGCGCTCGGCATGAGCGCGCTTGCAACGTCGGTCGCGCTGATCTGGGCCTATCGCGCGCTGACCGCCGAGAGCAGCCGGTTCGTCACGATCTCGAGCCGCGGCTGGCGGCCGACGGTCATCGCGCTCGGGCGCGCGCGGCTGCCGCTCTTCGCCGCCGTTGCGGCACTCTCGTTCCTCGTCATCGTGCTGCCGGTCGCGGTGCTGCTCTACACCTCGTTCGTGCCGTACTCGATGGTGCCAAGCGCGCAGGCCTTCGCGCAGATGAGCTGGCGCCACTGGGTCGAGGTGATCGAGGACCCGACCTCGCTGCTCGCGCTGCGCAACAGCGTCTTTCTGGCCGTCGTCGGCGCGACGCTCGGCGTCGTGCTGTCGCTCTTCGTCGCCTACGTCATCGTCAAGCTGCGCACGCGCGCCGCCGGCGTGCTGGAGTCGCTGACCTACCTGTCGTTCTCGTTTCCGGGCATCGTCATCGGCGTCGGCTTCATGTGGTTCTTCGTGCAGACGCCGCTTTATGCAACGCTCACCGCGCTGCTCGTCGGCTACATCGCAACCTATCTGCCGTACGGCGTGCGCCCGCTCGCGAGCGCCTTCGTGCAGGTCCACTCGCACCTCGAGGAATCCTCGCTCGTCTGCGGCGCAAGCCCGCTGACGACCGCGCGCCGCATCATCGTGCCGCTGCTCATCCCCGGTGTCGTCTCGGCGTGGATCCTGATGGCGGCGATGTTCCTGCGCGAGCTGACGCTGTCGGTCGTCCTCTCTCGCCCCGGCAGCGAAGTGCTCGCGGTGCAGATCCTCGCCTTCGCCGACGACGGCCTATGGGGCAAGCTGTCGGCGCTCGGCATCATCATGATCGCGATCTCGACCGCGCTCGTGCTCGCCGCGAGCTTCGTCGGCGCGCGGTTCAAGGCGATGCAGGGGGCGGCGGGCTGAGGTCTTTCCCCTTCGGGCGAGCACGCCGGCTGGGCCCCGCACAATCGGAACCTGCCCCGCAAGCCTTCGAACCGATGACCGACCGCAAGCACCACCTCGACACCGTCGCCGTCTCGCTGCTCTTCGCGTGCTGTGCGTTCTGGGGCTTCCAGCAGATCCTTATCAAGACGACGGTGCCCGAGGTGCCGCCGCTGTGGCAGGCCGCGATCCGCATGGCGGGCGCGACGGCGATGCTCTGGCTGTGGTGCGCCGCTCGCGGCATCAGGCTCTTCGAGCGCGACGGCACGCTCGGCGGCGGGCTGCTCGCGGGGGTGCTCTTCGCCGGCGAGTTCGCCTGCATCTACCTCGGCATGCAGTACACGACGGCCTCGAGGCTGACCGTCTTCCTCTACACGTCGCCGTTCGTCGTCGCGCTGCTGCTGCCGCGCTTCGTGCCTTCGGAGCGGTTGCGCGGCGTGCAATGGGTCGGCCTCGCGCTCGCGTTTGCCGGCGTCGTCGTCGCCTTCAGCGAAAGCTTCGGCCACCTCGACGCGACGCGCCTGCACGGCGACGCGCTGGCGCTGGCGGCCGGCGTGCTGTGGGGGCTCACGACGCTGACGATCCGCGCAACAAGGCTCGGCCACGCGAGCGCCGAGAAGACGCTCTTCTACCAGCTCGGCATCACGTCGCTCGTCACGCCGCCGCTCTCGCTGCTGCTCGGCGAACGCTGGAGCCTGCACTACTCGGCTTACGCCTGGACTTCGATCGCGCTGCAGACGGCGATCGGCGCGTTCGCGAGCTACCTCGCGTGGATGTGGCTGCTGCGCTACTACCCGGCGACGCGCATCTCGTCGTTCACCTTCCTCACGCCGCTGTTCGCGCTGATCTTCGGCGTCGCGCTGCTCGGCGAACCGCTGACCGCGCAACTGCTGTTCGCCCTCGCCGGCGTCGGCATCGGCATCCTGCTCGTCAATCGCAGGCCGGTCGTCGCGGCCACGGCGTGAGCCTGGGATGGGCCGCCGGGGGCGGCGCCAATCAGGCCACGAGGTCGATCACGAACGCAGGCTGGAACTGCGCGTTCTCGACGACGCCGTCGCGCGCATAGCCGCGCGGATTGGCGACGACGCGCGTGCGGCCGACGGTGTAGTCGAAGCTGTCGTGCACGTGGCCGTGCAGCCACAGTTCGGGCTGCCAGCGCTGGATGCGGTCCTCGAGGTCGCTGACGAAGCAGGCGTTCAGCGCCGAGCCGGCGAAGCGCGGATGGATGCTGCCGCGCGCCGGCGCGAAGTGGGTGACGACGACGGTCGGCCCGTCGTGCTGCTCGGCAAACCTCGCGTCGAGCCACGCGACCGAGCGGTCGAACAGGCGCTGCGAGACATCGGGCGTGAAGAGTTCGCCGCGCCCCGGCGCGACGGTGATGCGCGAGAAATCGCGCACCATCGTCATCGCCTGCTGCAGCCCCGCTTCGCGCTGCGCGGCGTCGGTGAACAGCCGGTAGTCCGACCAAAGCGTGGCGCCCAGGAAGCGCACGCCGCCGAAGCACCACTCGTCGCACTCAAGGACGTGGACGTGGGTGCCCTTCGCGTGCTCGCGCAGTTGCGCGATCGTCGTCTCGAGGTCCGAGCCGTAGAACTCATGGTTGCCGGCGACGAAGAGCGTCGGCTGCTCGTACTGCGCGGCCCATGCGATCGACCCCTGCGGCCGCGCGAGGTCGCCGGCGATGACGACGACGTCGGCATCGGTCTTCGGTGCGTCCATCGGCTGCACCGAGAGATGCAGGTCGGACATCAATTGAATTTTCATCGTGTCACCTCGCTGCGGACTGCGCCGCCGCCTTCTCGCGTTCGACGCGCTCGGTCACGTCGCGCGCGACGGCGACCGAGCCGAGCACATGGCCGGCAGTATCGCGAACGAGCGAAAAGCTCATCTCGACGTAGAGCTTGGCGCCCGACTTGCGCAGGCCGCGCGTCAAGGTCGGGTGGCCGCTCAGGCGCAGCGTGCCGGTCTTCATCGCCGCATCGAACCCGCGCCAGTGCGGCGCGCGCAGCCGTTCGGGGATGATGAGGTCGAGACTCGCGCCGATCGCCTCGCTCTTGTCGAAACCGAACATCGCCGCCGCGGCCGCGTTCCAGCGCTCGATCACGCCTTCGCGGTTGGCGTAGATCACCGCCTCGGCCGTTTGCTCGACGATCAGGTCGCCGAGCGTCGCGTGTGCGCCGACAGCGCTTGCCGCGTCCGCGTTGGTTTCCATGCTCATGAGCCGCTCTCTCTCCATTGCCTCCATTGCCGCCCGGGCCAGCCGCTTTCCGGGCCATCGGCTTCGATTGTCTTGCACCGCTCGAAGCCCTGTCCGCAGCGCCGTTGTTCGCATCGCCGCCGCGGGCGCGATCGGTGCGCACGTCCGTTGCCGCCCGGCGCTGCGCCGTGCGCTGCGCGAGAATGCGGCCGTCGCAGCCGCGGCATCGCGCTTCGGTTGCACAGACCCTGTCGAGAACCGAATGGAGATCTGCCCATGAACACGCTGTCACGCTGCTGCCTCGGCCTGTCCGCCGCGCTTTCGATCGCCGCCGCCGCTTTGCCGCTGCACGCGCAGACGCCGGCCGCGGGCGAAGTGAAGCACAAGGTCATCTTCCAGGTCAGCGACAACGATCCGGCGAAATGGGGCCTTGCGCTCAACAACGCACGCAACGTGCAGGCCGGCGTCGGCGCGGACAAGGCGCAGATCGAGATCGTTGCCTACGGGCCGGGCATCGCGATGCTGAAGGCCGACTCTGCGGTCGCGCCACGCATCGCGGCAGCGCTGAAGTCCGGCGTCAAGGTCGAGGCCTGCGAGAACACGATGCGCGGGCAGAAGCTCGAGCACGCAGACATGCTGCCCGACATCGGCTACGTGCCCTCCGGCGTCGTCGAACTGATGGAGAAGCAACAGCAGGGCTATGCCTACATCCGGCCCTGAAGCCGAGCCGGTGCACGGCCTGCTGCGCTCGAGTCGCGACCGGCGCGAGACGCCGTCGGAGCTGCCCGAGCGATCGCCATGATGCGTCTGCTTGACGACGTCCAGCGCTGGGTCGGCGACCTGCTGAGCCGCTACCTGTCGCAGCGCACGCACGCGCGCAGCAGCTCGGCGCGGACCGATGTCGGTCTGCTGATGACGTGCCTGCGGCCGGGCGACGTGCTGCTCGTCGAAGGGCGCACCCGCATCAGCGCGCCGATCAAGTACCTGACGCAGTCGATCTGGTCGCACGCGGCGATCTACGTCGGCGAGATGCCCGGGCGCAAGCACGCTTTCATCGAGGTCGATCTGCGCGCCGGCGTGCGCGCCGTCGGCGTCGAGGAGTACGCCGGCCTGCACTGCCGCATCTGCCGGCCGGTGGGGATGAGCGCGCTCGAGATCGAGTCGGTGATCGGCTTCGTCACGAAGCGCATCGGCTACCGCTACGACCTGAAGAACGTCTTCGACCTCGCGCGCTACCTGCTGCCGTTCGCGCCGGTGCCGTCGCACCTGCGCCGGCGCATGATCGCGCTCGGCAGCGGCGACCCGACGCGCGCGATCTGCTCGACGCTGATCGCGCAGGCGTTCGAGTCGGTGCGCTACCCGATCCTGCCGATCATCGAGCGCGTGCCGTCGGGCGATCCGCTGCACCCCGACTGCATCGAGGAGATCCTGCACGTTCGCAGCTACACGCTGTACGTGCCGCGTGACTTCGACGTCTCGCCGTACTTCGCGATCGTCAAGCCGACGCTCGCGTCGGGCTTCGACTTCCGACGCCTCGCGTGGGACGACACGCTGACGCTGCCCGTGCCGCAAGACGGCCTGCACGCGCAATCGAACAACTGATCACCGTGGCCCGGCACCGTCGAGCCCGCAATTGCAAAGACCGCTTTGCGCGGGCGCTTATGCGCGATCCGGGCTTCGAGGCGTAGAGTGTCCCGATGGAACCCCAACCGGCGCATGCGACGCTTCGACTCGGCGGCGCGGTCTTCGAGCGATCGCGCACCAGGATGAAACTGCAGGTCGCACAGTTCGCTCGGCGTCGGTCCGTGTGGCACCGCCCCCTCTCCCCAGCCCTCTCCCCGAGGGGAGAGGGAGTGGGTCCGCTGCCTCGATCGTGCACGGGTGGCGACGATGGGCTGCTCCCTCTCCCGCGTGCGGAAGAGGGTCGGAGTGAGGGTCAGCGGCGCTGCCGCGCGGTCGCCAGCGCCGATAGGTGCTGCGCAGCGCTGCGCTTCATGCGTCGTGGGTCGCGCGAAGTGCGGTGGAGCGACTGAGGTGGGATCGGCCGATCGCACCGCACTCCCGGCACGCTTCGCACAGGTGCGCGAAGCGAGCGTCGCACTCGCCGCGCCGCTGTCGGCCGAAGACCAGTGCGTGCAATCGATGCCCGACGCGAGCCCGACGAAGTGGCACCTCGCGCACACGAGCTGGTTCTTCGAAGCCGTTGTGCTGCAGCCGTACGCACGCGCCTGGCGCTGCTTCGACGAACGCTTCCTGCAGCTCTTCAATTCGTACTACGTGAGCCTCGGACCGCGCCATCCGCGGCCGCAGCGCGGCATGCTGACAAGGCCCGCGCTCGCCGAAGTCCACGCCTACCGCGCCGCGATCGACGCCGCCGTCGCCGACTTCATCCACGAAAGCCCGGCGCAGGATTTCGCGCGCGCCGCGCCGCTCATCGAGCTCGGCCTGCATCACGAGCAGCAGCACCAGGAGCTGATGGCAACCGACATCCTGCACCTGATGTCGCTCAATCCGCTGCGGCCGGCCGTGCTCGACACGCCGCATGCGAGGCGCCAAACGGCGGCGTCGGGCTGGGTCGAGCATCCGGGCGGCGAAGTCGACGTCGGCCACACCGGCGCGGCCTTCGCGTTCGACAACGAGACGCCGCGCCATGCGGTGCGACTGCAGCCGTTCGCGATCGCGAACCGGCTCGTGACGAACGGCGAGTACCAGCGCTTTATCGACGACGGCGGCTACGACAAGGCCGCGCTCTGGCTGTCCGACGGTTTCGCCGCCGTGCAGACGCTCGGCTGGCGCGCGCCGCTCTACTGGCTCGCCGACGGCACCGAGTTCACGCTGCACGGCGTGCAGCCGCTGGTCACCGACGCGCCGGTGCGCCACCTGAGCTTCTACGAGGCTGCCGCGTATGCCGCATGGGCCGGCGCGCGGCTGCCGACCGAGTTCGAGTGGGAAGCCGCCGTCACAGGGCCTGCGCCGCCGGCGCAGGCCTTCGGCGAAGTCTGGCAATGGACGCGCTCGTCGTACGACCCCTACCCGCGCTTTCGGCCGGCGGCAGGCGCGATCGGCGAATACAACGGCAAGTTCATGGTCGGCCAGATCGTGCTGCGCGGCAGCAGCTTCGCGACGCCCGAAGGGCACGCGCGGGCGACGTACCGCAACTTCTTCCCGCCGGCCGCGCGCTGGCAGTTCAGCGGGTTGCGGCTCGCGAAGGACTTGTGAGCGAGTTCGAGCAAGCCCTCGTCGCCGGCCTGTCGAGCCGGCCGCGCGCCGTCGCGCCGAAGTGGTTCTACGACGCCGAAGGCTCGAGGCTCTTCGAGCGGATCTGCGAACTGCCGGAGTACTACCCGACGCGAACCGAGCTTGCGCTGCTCGACCGCCACGCGCCCGAGATCGCGAGCCGCATCGGCCCGCGCTGCGAGATCGTCGAGTTCGGTGCCGGCGCGACGCGCAAGGTCCGCGTCCTGCTCGGTGCGCTCGATGCACCGGCGCGCTTCGTCCCGATCGACATCTCGGGCGAGCATCTGCTGCGCGCGGCGGCCGCGTTGCGCAAGGTGCACCCGGCGCTCGACGTGCGTCCGGTGGTCGCCGACTTCACGCGCGATCTGCTGCTTGCGCCGGCCGCCGGGCGGCGCGTCGGCTTCTTTCCGGGCAGTTCGATCGGCAACTTCGACCCGCCGCAGGCGGTGCAACTGCTGCGCCGCTTCGGCTCGCTGCTGGGCGGCGGCGGGCTTCTGATCGGCGTCGATCTCGTCAAGGACCCCGCGCTGCTGCACGCCGCGTACAACGATGCCGCCGGTGTGACGGCCGCGTTCAACCTCAACCTCTGGGCCCGCGCGAATCGCGAGGCGGGCGCCGATTTCGACCTCGCGCAGTGGTATCACTACGCGTTCTACAACCCGCCGCTGCAACGCATCGAGATGCACCTCGTGAGCCGGCGCGCGCAGCGCGTGACGGTCGCCGGCACGCCGTTCGACTTCGCCGAAGGCGAAAGCGTGCACACCGAGAACTCGTACAAGTACACCGTTGCCGGCTTTCAGGCGCTCGCACGCGACGCGGGGTTCACGCCCGCCGCCTGCTGGTGCGACCGCGCGCAGCGCTTCGCGCTGCACTGGCTCGAGCGCGGCGCCACGACGCCCGGCTGACGGCGCCGCGCGGCGTCAGCCGCGGCCTACGCCTTCGCCGGCAACGGCTGCACGCGCACGTACGACGGCCCCGCCTCGAGCGTCTGCGCGAGCAGCTTGACGAGGGCGTAGACGGTGTCGATGTGCGGCGTCGGCGTGCCGGTCAGGCGGCCGAGTTCGGCGACCGATCCGACGAGGGCGTCGATCTCCGGCGCGCGGCCGGCCTCGACGTCCTGCAGCATCGAGGTCTTGTGCCCGCCGACCTTCTCGGCGCCGGCGATGCGCCGTTCGAGCGTGACGCGAAAACCGATGCCGAGCTTGGCCGCAACGGCCTGCGCCTCGCGCATCATGTCGGCCGCGAGTTCGCGCGTCAGGGGGTAGCGGCAGATGCCGGCGAGCGTCGCGTGCGAGAGCGCGCTGATCGGGTTGAACGTCAGGTTGCCCCACAGCTTGAGCCAGATCTCGGCGCGCACGTCGTCGAGCACCGGCGACTTGAAGCCGGCCGCCTCGAAACACTGCGAGACGCGCTTGACGCGCTCGCTCGCCGAGCCGTCGAGCTCGCCGACCGGAAAGCGCTCGCCCTCGACGTGGCGCACGACACCGGGCGCGAGCAGTTCGCACGCCGGGTAGACGACGCTGCCGATGATCCTGTCGGCCGGGATGGCGCGCAGCAGCACGCCGCCGGGATCGACGCTTTCGACGACGCTTCCGGCAAGCGCTCCGCCGTGGGCGTGGAAGTACCAGAACGGAATGCCGTTTTGCATCGTCACGATGACCGTCTGCGGCCCGACGAGCTTGGGCAGGTCGGCGACGATCGGCGCGACCTGGTGCGCCTTGACGGCGATGACGACGATGTCCTGCACGCCCGCCTGCGCGTAGTCGTTCGTCGCCAGCACGTTGCGCGCGACGTGCTCGGTGCCGTCGTGCATGACGAGCTTCATGCCGTCGCGGCGGATCGTCTCGAGGTTCGCGCCGCGCACGATGAAGCTCACGTCGTTGCCGGCGAGCGCGAGCTTGACCCCGACGTAGCCGCCGATCGCGCCGGCGCCGATGACTGCAATCTTCATGCTTCCCCCTTGGTGTGAATCGACGCCAGCGCCCGCCGCCAACCGAAGCGGCGAACGATCGCGTGGACGGCCAAATCCTACCGGATCGTCACCGGCCCCGGCACGCGCGGTCGTGGCCTGCAGAAGCGCCGACAATCGGCCGGCACGCGGCCCGTGCCGCCCTGTTCATCATCGACAACATCACCGACAAGGAGACCTTCGCCATGGATGCAAGACATCGACTCTGGGTACGCTTCAGGACGCCCGACGCCGGCATCGCCTTCGGCACGCTCGACAACGGGCAGATCGCCGAGCACGCCGGCGACATGTTCGCCGGCTCGCAGCCGACGGGGCGCACGTTCGCGCTCGACGCCGTGAAGCTCTTGCGGCCGGTGCAGCCGGGCAAGGTGCTCGCGCTGTGGAACAACTTCAAGGCGCTCGGCGACAAGCTCGGCCTTGCCGTCCCGCCCGAGCCGCTTTACTTCATGAAGGCGCCGAACTCGTTCGCCGACCCGGGCGACGCGATCGTCCAGCCGCGCAGCAAGGGCAAGGTGATCTACGAAGGCGAACTCGCGATCGTGATCGGCAAGACGGCGAGCGGCGTCGCCGAGGCCGACGCGATGGACCACGTCTTCGGCTACACCTGCGTCAACGACGTGACCGAGACCGAGGTCTTCAACCGCGACGCATCGTTCACGCAGTGGACGCGGGCGAAGGGGATGGACGGCTTTTGCCCGCTCGGCCCGGCGATCGCGACCGGCCTCGACGCCGCGACGCTCGTCGTGCGAACGACATTGAACGGCGACCTGCGCCAGGACTTTCCGATCAGCGACATGCGCTTTACGGTCGCCCAGCTCGTAAGCCTGATCTCGCAGGACATGACACTTGCCCCCGGCGACGCGATCCTGTGCGGCACGTCGATCGGCGTCGGTTCGATGAAGCCGGGCAGCGACGTCGCGGTCGAGATCGAAGGCATCGGCACGCTCGCGAACCGCTACGTCGCGCGCGACTGAGCATCCGCTCGCACCGCCGCCGGACGCGCTGCGCGCAGCCTCACTTGACGAGCAGGACCGGCACCGGCGCCTGCGCGACGGTCGATTGCGCGACCGACCCGATCAGCGCCGCGGTGTGCGTGCCCAGGCCGCGGGTTCCCATCACGATCATGTCGGCACCGAGCCGGCTCGCCATTTCCGCGATCACCGCCCCGGGGTCGCCGACCCGGCGATGGTCCTGGTGCTCGACGCCTGCTGCGTCGAGCATCGCGCGCACCGGCGCCAGCGCCTCGTCGCTTCGCTCCTGGTAGTACTCGTCGATCGTCTTGCCGGCGATGAAGCCCGAGACGTCGCGCGGCAGCGGGCGCTGGACGTTGACGACGTGGACCTCGACGCCTTCGGGCTCGCGCAGGTCGCGCCGCAGTTCGATCACGTGCGCCGCGGCGCGCCGGCAGGGCTCGGAGCCGTCGGCCGCGAGCAGCAGGCGGCGCAGGCCGACCGCGGCGCGCGCTGCCGCGACGACCGGGACCTCCTTCGCCTTGCGCTGCGCGGCGACCCACTTGCCGATCGCGAGGACGAGCAGCGCACCGACCGCTCCCGCGCCGTAGCGCAACACGTCGGTGACGACGAGTTTCGGCAGCGCGGGCATGACGTCGGCACGCACGAACGCCGGATCGGTGACGACCATCGTGCCGGCGATCCAGCCCAGCAGCATGCCGCCGAGCGTGACGATGATTGGGAAGCGGTCCATCAGCTTGATCACCATCTGGCTGCCCCAGACGATGATCGGGATGCTGACGAGGACGCCGAAGATCACGAGCACCATGCCGTGGCCGTGGCCCGACGCCTCGGCGGCGCCGGCGATCGCGATCACGTTGTCGATGCTCATCACGAGGTCGGCGACGATGACGGTCTTGACCGCGCCCCACAGCCGCTCGCTGCCCTCGATGCTGTCGTGGCCTTCGTCGTGCTCGGGCAGCAGCAGCTTGACGCCGATCCACACGAGCAGCAAGGCGCCGACGATCTTCAGGAACGGGATCGCGAGCAGTTGCAGCGCGAAGAAGATGAGGACGATGCGCAGCACGATCGCGCCGGCCGTCCCCCACAGGATGCCGCGCAGGCGCTGCTCGGCCGGCAGCTTGCGGCAGGCAAGGGCGATGACGACGGCGTTGTCGCCGCCGAGCAGGATGTCGATCAGGATGATCTGTCCGACCGCGATCCAGAACTCGGGCGTGGAGAGCATGTGCATCATGAGTCGTCGCTCGTGCGCAGGCAGGAAAGAGGTTCTTGGCCGGCCGGCCAGTGCGGCCACCTGGCGGCGCCGCCCGAACGCCGGAGCGCGAGGCCTGGACTCACCTCAGCAGTTGCCCGCCGCCGAAGCTGCTCTGGCGCGGCGGCGCGCCGCCGGCGCGGACGCGGATCGCGCAGTACTTGAGCTCGGGGATCTTCGCGAACGGGTCGAGTGCCGGGTTCGTCAGCCGGTTGATCGCCGCCTCGTAGAAGCAAAACGGCACGAACACGGCGCCGCGCGGCGTGCCGGGCTCGGCGCGGGCGTAAAGGCTCACGCTGCCGCGGCGTGATTCGATCGTCAGCACTCCGCCCGCTTGCGCGCCGAGGTCGTCGAGGTCGAGCGGATGGACGAGCGCCGTCGGGTCGGGCTCGATCGCGTCGAGCACGCTCGCGCGGCGCGTCATGCTGCCCGTGTGCCAGTGCTCGAGCTGGCGGCCGGTGATGAGGACCATCGGGTACTCGGCGTCGGGCCGCTCGTCGGCCGGGATGATGTCGGCCGGCACGATGCGCCCCCTGCCGTCTTCGCGCGGGAAGGCATCGACGAAGACGACCGGCTCGCCGGGATCGCCCTCGTGCGTGCACGGATACGTCACGGCGTGCTCGCGTTCGAGCCGGTCCCAGGTGATGCCGGCGATGGAGG
>JBDHSE010000062.1:0-11094 GCA_039807955.1 Ideonella sp.
CCGGCCCTCGGCCGCGTGCTGCACATGGCGGCGAGCCGGCAACTGCTGCACCAGGTCGAGATCGCGCACCTGATGGCCGCCGTCTCGGCCGAGGTGCGGCTTGCGCGCTTCCTGCTGCAGGTGTCGGACCACATGGCCGAGCGCGGCCAGTCGCCGCGCCGGCTGTACCTGCGCATGAGCCGGCGCGACATCGCAAGCCACCTCGGCGTCGCCCACGAGACGGTGAGCCGCTCGTTCGGCGCGCTCGCGGCCTGGGGCTGCGTCGCCGTCAACAACCGCGAGGTCGAGATCCTCGACCGCGAGCGGCTCACGGCGTGCGCGAGCAACACGCGCGGCCTCGTCAACCAGCGCCGCCAGGCGTACGGCTGATCGCGCGCGGCACGCGGTGCGATTGCGCCAGCCGCTTGCGGTGCGGCGCGCGAAGCGCGACCATCGCCCGAGGCCACACGCGGAGGCAACATGTTGCGCACGATCGTCCTTCATCTCGACGGCAGCGCCGGCAGCGCGATGCGCACCGAGCTTGCGATCGGGCTCGCGCGCGAGCACGCCAGCCATCTGATCGGGCTTGCGCCGAGCGGCGAGGTCGCGCCGCCGGTCGAGTTCAGCGCGTCGCTCGTCGACCCCGGCTACCTCGTCGCGACGCGCCAGGCGCTGCGCCAGCGCGCGCGGCAGCTGTGCGCGGACTTCGACGTGGCCGCCGCGGCGGCGGGGCTCGCCTCGCACGAGAGCCGGGTCGCCGAGGCCGGGCACGCGGCCGGCGTGACGGCGCTTGCGCGCAGCGCCGACCTCGCGGTGATCGGCCAGTTCGAACCGGACGGCGAACAGGAATGGGCCGAGCGCGACCTGCCCGAGCAGGTCGTCCTCGGCTGCGGCCGGCCGGTGCTCGTCGTGCCGTACGCGGGGCGCCATCGCGCGCCCGGCGGGCGCGTGCTCGCGGCGTGGAACGACAGCCGCGAATCGGCGCACGCCTTCGCCGCCGCGCTGCCGCTGCTGCAGCGCGCGGCAAGCGTCACCGTGCTGACGCAGCGCGAAGCGAAGGCCCAGCCGCTCGCGACGCAGGACCTGGCGGCCTGGCTGCAGCGCCACGGCGTGAAGAACACGCGCTTCGCCGACGAGGTGGCGCCGGTTGCGATCGGCGACTTCCTGCTGTCGCGCGCAGCGGACCTGGACGCCGACCTGATCGTGATGGGCGCCTGGGGCCAGTCGCGCCTGAAGGAGTGGGCGCTCGGCGGCGCGACGCGCTCGCTGCTGCAGCAGATGACGGTGCCGGTGCTGATGGCGCATTGAAACCATGAAGGCGATGGTCCTCGAGCGCCCCGGCGCGCCGCTCGTGCCGATGGAGTTGCCTGACCCGCAGCCGGGCCCGGGCGAGGTGCTGATCCGCGTTCGCGCCTGCGGCGTTTGCCGCACCGACCTGCACATTGTCGACGGTGAACTGAGCCAACCGAAGCTGCCGCTCGTCCCCGGCCACGAGATCGTCGGCATCGTCGCCGGGCTCGGCCCGGGTGTGGCGCGGTTTCGCATTGGCCAGCGCGTCGGCGTGCCGTGGCTCGGCTGGACCTGCGGCGAATGCGCACAGTGCCGCGCCGGGCGCGAGAACCTGTGCGAACGCGCCCGCTTCACCGGCTACGACATCGACGGCGGCTACGCCGAACTCGCACGCGCCGACGCGCGCTACTGCTTCGCGCTGCCCGACCCGGCGGACGGCCCCGGCGACGAGGCGATCGCGCCGTGGCTGTGCGCCGGGCTGATCGGCTACCGATCGCTGCGGCTCGCCGGGGACGCGCGCCGGCTCGGCATCTACGGCTTTGGCGCGGCGGCGCATCTCGTCGCGCAGGTCGCCGTCGCGCAGGGCCGCGAGGTCTACGCCTTCACGCGCGAAGGCGACCTCGAGGCGCAGGGGTTCGCACGCGCGCTCGGCGCGGTCTGGGCCGGGGCGTCGGGCGACACGCCGCCCGCGCCGCTCGACGCCGCGCTGATCTTCGCCCCGGTCGGCGCGCTCGTTCCGGCCGCGCTGCACGCGACGGCGCCTGGCGCGACCGTCGTCTGCGGCGGCATCCACATGAGCGACATCCCGTCGTTCCCGTATGCGCTGCTGTGGGGCGAGCGCGTCGTGCGATCGGTCGCCAACCTGACGCGCGACGACGCGCTCGAATTCCTGCCGCTTGCGGCAAGCATCCCGGTCACGGCGCAGACCGTCGCCTATCCGCTCGCGCGCGCGAACGAGGCGCTCGACGATCTGCGCGCCGGCCGCTTCAGCGGTGCGGCGGTGCTGCTGCCCTGATCGGACGGAACTCTGCGCTCGCGCGCATGCTCGCAGCAGGGAGCAAGCTGCAAGTTGCAAGCCATGACCTTCACCCGCCCTGCCGCCGTCGCCGGGATGTTCTATCCGTCCGATCCGCGCGCATTGACCAAGCAGATCGACGATCTGCTTCGTGCCGTCGCTGCGCCGCGCGACGGCGCGCGACCGCCTAAGCTGATCGTCGTGCCGCACGCCGGGCTCGTCTACAGTGGGCCGGTCGCAGCGGCGGCGTATGCACTGCTCGCGCCGTGGCGCGAGCGGTTCACGCGTGTCGTCGTGCTCGGGCCGACGCATCGCGTCGCGGTGCGCGGGCTCGCGCTGCCCGAGGCATCGGCGTTCGAGACGCCACTCGGCACGATCCCGATCGACGCCGGCGCGCGCGATGCGTTGGCCGATCTGCCGCAGGTCGTGACGAGCGAATCGGTCCACGCGCAGGAGCATTCGCTCGAGATGCAGTTGCCGTTCCTGCAGCGAACGCTCGGGAAGTTCACCCTCGTGCCGCTCGCCGTCGGCCGCGCGAGCGCGAACGACGTCGTGCAGGTGCTCGACCGGCTGTGGGGCGGCGGCGAGACGCTCGTCGTCGTCAGCACCGACCTGTCGCACTACCTCGCCTACGACGATGCGCGCCGCATCGATCGCGCGACGGCAGACAAGGTCCTCGCGCTCGATGCGGCGATCGATCACGAGGAGGCCTGCGGCGCGACGCCGCTCGCCGGCGCGCTGGTCGCCGCCCGCGCCCGCCGCCTCGCGCCGCGCCTGCTCGACCTGCGCAACTCGGGCGACACCGCGGGCGACCGGCGGCGCGTCGTCGGCTACTGCGCGGCTGCGTTCTTCGACGAGGACGACACCAGCAGAGACAGCGCAGGCTCGCGGGGTCGCTTGGAAGAAGACCCTGCCCTCGGCGCCGCGCTGCTCGGCCGCGCGCGCAACGCGATCGCGGCGGCGCTGCACCTGCCCGCGCGACACGCCGAACCCGCGCACGCCGCGCTCGATGCGCCCGGCGCGAGCTTCGTCACGCTGCGCCTGCACGGCGCGCTGCGCGGCTGCATTGGCGGCCTGACGGCCGAGCGGACGCTGGCCGACGACGTGCGCCGCCACGCACGCGCCGCGGCGCTCGACGACCCGCGCTTCGCGCCGCTGCGTGCGCACGAGTTCGCGGACGTCTCGATCGAGGTTTCGGTGCTCGGCCCGTTGCAGCCGCTGCCCGCGGCGAGCGAATCGGCCGCGCTTGACGCGCTGCGGCCGGGGCTCGACGGCGTGCTGCTCGAATGGCGCGGCCGGCGCGCGACCTTCCTGCCGCAGGTGTGGCAACAGTTGCCGGCGCCGCGCGACTTTCTGGCCGCACTCGAACGCAAGGCCGGGATGAAGGCCGGGCAGTGGGACGCCGACATGCGGCTGTCGCGCTACGCGGTCCGCCGCTTCGCCGAGGCGGAGGAAGGCGCGTAATGCGCGGCGATGCAATCGCCACCGCGAACCACCCGGCGCGCTGGTGGCACAAGCTGGACGACGGCCGGCTGCAGTGCGACCTCTGCCCGCGCGACTGCCGCTTGCACGACGGCCAGCGCGGCCTGTGCTTCGTGCGCGCGCGCGAAGGCGGCGCGATGGTGCTCACGACCTACGGCCGCAGTTCGGGCTTTTGCATCGACCCGATCGAGAAGAAGCCGCTGAACCACTTCCACCCCGGCAGCAGCGTGCTCTCGTTCGGCACCGCGGGCTGCAACCTGGCGTGCAAGTTCTGCCAGAACTGGGACATCAGCAAGAGCCGCGAGATGGACCGCCTGCAGGACGCCGCCGCGCCCGGGCGGATCGCCGAAGCGGCGCGCGCCGCCGGCTGCGAGAGCGTCGCCTTCACCTACAACGACCCGGTGATCTTCGCCGAGTATGCGATCGATACCGCACAAGCCTGCCACGCGCTCGGCGTGAAGACGGTCGCCGTGACGGCGGGCTACATCCACGCCGCGCCGAGGCGCGAGTTCTTCGCCTGCATGGACGCGGCCAACGTCGATCTGAAGGGCTTCAGCGAGGACTTCTACTTTCGCCACACCGGCGCCCACCTGGCGCCCGTCCTCGAGACGCTCGAGTACATTTGCGCCGAAACCGGCTGCTGGCTCGAGATCACGACGCTCTTGATCCCGGGCCGCAACGACGCCGACGCCGAGATCGACGCGATGACGCGCTGGATCGCCGAGCGCCTCGGCCCCGATGTGCCGCTGCACTTCACCGCGTTCCACCCCGACTACAAGATGCTCGATCTGGCACCGACGCCGCTTGCGACGCTGCGCCGCGCAAGGTCGATCGCGCACGCCAACGGCCTGCACCACGTCTACACCGGCAACGTGCACGACACCGAAGGCGGCACGACGTTGTGCCACGGCTGCGGCGCGGCGCTGATCGTTCGCGACTGGCACACGGTGCGGCGCTATGCGCTCGACGCCGACGGCGCGTGCAAGGCCTGCGGCACGGCACTCGCCGGCCGCTTCGGCGCCGCGGCGGGCGGCTTCGGGCGGCGGCGCGTCCCCGTGCGCATCGCGCCGTGAGCGAGCACCGCGGCGGCGCGCGACGGGGCGAGAGCACCAGCGCGGCAGCAAGCCACGCGCGTCTCTTCATCGCACTCTGGCCCGACGTCGGAGTTCGCGCCGCACTGCAAGCCGCGAGTGCGCAATGGCATTGGACGTCCGGCACTGCAGTCGTTCCCGCCGAGCGCCTGCACCTCACGCTGCACTTCCTCGGCGACGTGCCGCGCGGGCGGATCCCGGAACTCGTCGGCGCATTGACACTGCCATTCACGCCTTGCGAACTGACGCTCGATCGGGCCGCGCTCTGGCACGGCGGCATCGCCGCCCTCGTAGCATCGGCCCCTCCAGCGCCGCTCGTCGAGTTGCAGCGCACGCTCGGCGCCGCGCTGCAGTCGCTCGGCCTCGCCACCGGGACGCGCCGCTGGCGGCCGCACGTGACGCTGGCGCGTCGCGCGACCGTACAGCCGCCGCCGATCACGCCGATCGTCTGGCCGCTATGCGGTCACGTCCTCGTCGAATCCCGGCTCCAGCCGCGCACGCGCCACGAGCCGGTTGCGAGCTTGGATCAGGCATCCGGACAAGTAGGGAACCTGCGTCATGGCCAACTTCGTCCCGCCTGACGCAGCCTTGATTCCGTTCGAAGCGTTCAGCCGATGTGACAGACCGACTGCATCCCGAGTCGTTGGAAGCGTTTCGTAACGATTTCCCCGGCGTTTCGGGTGCCGGACCCCCCTTGAGTTAGGGGGGGATTGGATTCACGCGGCTTGATCGATGCCATCATTGGTCACGCGATCCAGATGGAGATTGCGTGTCACTGGTCTTTTCGACTTCGAGTCGTTCAACCTGGGAGCCCAACATGACATTTGGAACGTCGCTTCGCCCTCTTGTTGCAGCCGCGGTCCTGGTGACGGCAAGCAGTTCGCATGCCGCGATTCAGGTGTTTACCGATGAGGCGAGCTTTCTCGATGCACTGTCGAGTTACGCCACCGACACGTTCGACGATCTGATGCCGGGCGTGGGTTACGACGGTCCGCTCGCACGTTCGGCCGGAAGTATCGGCTATACCGTCTCGACGACGCCCAACAGCCCGATCCTGTACGGCGCCGGCTCGGGGGCCGATGCATGGCTGTCGTCGAACAACGCGGCAGATTTCATCGTCTTCGACGGATTCTCGGCTCCGGTCTACGCAGCAGGTGCGTATGTGTTCGGCTCGGACCTCATCGGCGAACACTCCAGCACCGGCATCACCGCGGTGCGTGCGACCAACGAGGCCAGCGAACAGGTCGTGCGGTTCAAGTTCCACGCCGACACGACAAACTACTTCGGCTTCCTGTCCGACACGCCGTTAAGTTCGTTCGAGGTCAAGACGCTGTACGGACGGAACAATGTCACCTGGCCGACGGTCAACGATCTGACGCTGGCCGCGGTGCCCGAGCCTGGCACCTACGCGATGCTGCTGGCAGGTCTGGTGGCCGTAGGCTTCGTCGTGCGCCGCCGCAGTCGCTAAGTTGCCTCTCTTCGCATCAAAGGCGGCCCGAGGGCCGCCTTTGCATTGGCGCACGCCGCAGGTCGACCCGCGTCTCGCGCGGGCGGCGTCGAAGAAGCGGCAGGCGCACTACTCGCGCCATCGGGGCGTCAGCGCCCCCATGCAAGACGCGCGGCGTGCATTTCATGACACGCAACGGCGCCGCAACAGCAGCAAGGCGGGCGAACGTCTCGGCGATGCCCATGCGTGCCATCCGCGCGTTGCTGACGCAGGTCAGCCGTACAGTCGAAACAGCATACTGGCGGAAGAGGTGGGATTCGAACCCACGTTAGCCTGAAAGGCTAAACCAGATTTCGAGTCTGGCGCATTCGACCACTCTGCCACCCTTCCTGGATTCGCGTCGGCGGGTCGGTTGCCGAGCGCAGGATTCTAGCCCGGAACCTCAGCGCGTCCGCCAGCGCCCGACGGCCGGCGCGCAGCGTTCGGGTCGCGCGCCGGCACTCCACACTCTCGCCTACAGCGCCAGCGTGTCGGCCCAGGTGTTGGCGGCCCAGCCGAGCGCAATGCGGCCTTCGATCTGGCTTGCCGCGGCCGACACGCCACCCGATCCAGGCACTGCCTTGAAGGTCTTCTCGGCAGCGTCGTACTGGTGCACCGAGGCGACGTGCATTGCATCGGTGCCGGTCACGTAGCTGTAGCAGGTGTTCATGACGACCGGCGTCGGGCTCACCGGCTCGCCCTTGAGCAACTGGATGATCGCCGCCGCCGCGACCTTCGCGTGCTGGTTGGCCATGTGGCCGGACTTCGGCATCGCCGGCGCGGAGAACGTCGCGTCGCCGATGACGTGGATGCCGGGGCTCGCCTGCGCCTCCATCGTCAGCCAGTTCATGCCGACCCAGCGCTGGTTGACGTTGACGAGCCCGGCGGTGCGCGCCAGGTCGCCGGCACGCTGCGGCGGGACGACGTTGAGCACGTCGGCCTTCACGTCCTCGAACTCGAGCTTGGCGACATTGCCCGAGACGCTCTTCAACACCGAGTTCGGCCGGTACTCGATGATGCCTTTGTAATGATCCGCCCAGGCCTTCATGAAGAGGCCCTTCTTGGACGTGACGTCGGGGTTGGCGTCGAGGATCAGCACCTTGGAGCGCGGCTTGGCCGTCTTCAGGTAGGCGGCGACGACGCAGGCGCGCTCGTACGGCCCGGGCGGGCAGCGGTAGGGCGCAAGCGGGATCGAGATCGCGAACACGCCGCCGTCGGGCATGGCCTCGATCTGGCGGCGCAGCGCGACGGTCTGCGGCCCGGCCTTCCAGGCGTGGGCGATTCTTCCGCTGTCGATCGCCTCCTTCAGCCCGCCGACCTGATCGAGCATGAAGTCGACGCCGGGCGACAGCACGAGGCGGTCGTAGCCGAGCTCGCCGCCGCCCGCGAGCCTCACCTTGCGCGTCGATGCATCGATCGCGGTCACTTCGCCCTGCACGACGGTGACGCCGATCGCCTTCAGGCCATCGTAGCCGAAGCTCACGTCCGAGATCTGCTTGAAGCCGCCGAGGACGAGGTTGCTGATCGGGCACGAGACGAAGCCGGCGTTGCGCTCGACGAGCGTCACGTCGACGTTGCCGCCCCAGAGCTTGAGATAGTGCGCCGCGGTGGCGCCGCCGAAGCCGCCGCCGATGACGACGACGCGGCCGATCGATTTCCCGCTGGCGCTCGGCGTGCCGGCGCAGCCGGCGAGCGAGGTGGCGGCGAGCGCGACGCCGGCGCCGAGGATGCTGCGGCGCGAGGGGTGAAGCTTGTTCATCTGCGTGGCCCTCACTTGGCTGCGGGCTGCGCCGCGTAGAAGCTCGCGATGAGCTTGATCTGCTCGTCGCTGTAGCCCTTGACGATCTGCTGCATGATCGTCGAGCTTTGGGCGCCGCTCTTGAAGTCGGCGACATACGCGGTGAGCTTGTCGGCCGGCATGCCGGCGAGCGACTTCATCTTGCCCTTGGCCTGGCCGTTCGTGCCGTGGCAGTTGGCGCAGGTGGCCGCCAGGTTGCGCGCGAGATGCGCGTCCTGTGCGTGGGCAAAGTTCGCGAGGCTCGTGGCCCCGAACAACACAAGTAGGGCCGCCGCGGGGCGGATGACGTCGGGCATCGTGCTCTCCTGAAGTGAAGGGGGCGAGGTGCGACGGTCAGCCGTTGACACAGCTTCGCGCAGCGGCATTGTCCCCAAACCGGACCGGAGTACACACTGCCCGAAGGGGCTATGGATGCTTCAGGGTTTGATCTGCGTCATACCGCCCATGTATGGCTGCAGTGCGGCCGGTACATCGACGCCGCCGTCCGCGCGCTGGTAGTTCTCGAGCACGGCGACGAGCGCGCGGCCGACGGCCAGGCCCGATCCGTTGAGGGTGTGGACGAACTCGTTCCTGCCCTGCGCGTTCTTGAACCGCGTCTGCATGCGCCGCGCCTGGAACGCCTCGCAGTTCGAGCACGAGCTGATCTCGCGGTACGTGCCCTGCGCCGGCAGCCAGACCTCGAGGTCGAAGGTCTTCGTCGATCCGAAGCCGAGGTCGCCGCTGCAGAGTTCGACGACGCGATACGGCAGTTCGAGCCGCCGCAGCACCGCCTCGGCGTGGCCGACCATCTCGTCGAGCACGGCGTAGCTCGATTCGGGGGCGACGATCTGCACCATCTCGACCTTGTCGAACTGGTGCTGGCGGATCATGCCGCGCGTGTCGCGCCCGGCGCTGCCCGCCTCGCTGCGAAAGCAGGGGCTGTGCGCGGTGAACCTGAGCGGCAGTTGCGCGGCGTCGAGCAGTTGCTCGCGCACGCTGTTGGTGAGCGAGATCTCCGACGTCGAGATCAGGTACTGCTCCTGGCCGGATGCGACGGCCTCGCCGCCCTCGCCTTCCTCGCCGCGATAGACCCAGAACATCTGATCGCGAAACTTCGGCAGTTGTCCGGTGCCTTCGAGCACTTCGCGGTTCACGATGTAGGGCGTGTAGCACTCGGTGTAGCCGTGCTCGGTCGTCTGCATGTCGAGCATCAGTTGCGCCAGCGCCCGGTGCAGCCGCGCGACCGGGCCGCGCAGGAACGAGAAACGCGCGCCGGAGAGCTTGGCGCCGGTGTCCAGGTCCAGCCCGAGCGGCGCACCGAGATCGACATGGTCCCGCGCGGCGAAGTCGAAGCTGCGCGGCGTGCCCCAGCGGCGCAGCTCGACGTTTGCCGTCTCGTCGGCGCCGACCGGCACGCTCGGATGCGGCAGGTTGGGCAGCGCCATCAGCATTGCGTGCAGCTCGGCCTGGATCGCGTCGAGCCTTTGCTCGGACGCCCTCAGCTCGTCGCCGAGCCCGGCGACGTCGGCCATCAGCGCCGCCGCGTCGCCGCCCTTGGCCTTGAGCTGGCCGATCTGCTTGGACAGGCTGTTGCGCCGGGCCTGCAGTGCCTGCGTCTCCGACTGGATCGTCTTGCGCTCGGCCTCGATCGCCGTGAAGCGCGCAACATCGAGGAAGGGCTGCGCGGCCTTGCGCGTCTCGAGGCGGGCGACGACGTGCGCCAGGTCCTTGCGCAGCAGGTTGATATCGAGCATGACAGCGGCGCCGCCGATCGCGGCTCGGCTATGGGGGCCTGAATTGTAGGCAGCGCGGCGGCTCGAACCATCGCCGGACGGATGCGCAATCGCCCGCGCGCCGGTGGCGCCAACGAGATTGACCGTGTTCGCGACATAGTCAACAGAAAGCTATTGCAAATACGAACGGTTCGTATTACATTGCATCCCATCGAAGCTCGCGGACTGCCGATCCAGGCACCGCGCCTCGCGAGCACAAGGAGCGCATCATGGTTGTCTGCGTCTGCCATCGAATCACCGATCGCGACATCGCGCGCGCCGCAAACAGCGGCTGCTCCGACTACGAGACGCTGCAAGAGGATCTGCGCGTCGGCACGAGTTGCGGCTGCTGCGACGACTGCGCGCGCGAGGTCTTCGCGGCGTGCAGTTGCGCCGGCAGTGCCCGCGCCGCGGCGCCCGCCGCCCGCGAGCTTGCCTTCGCCTGAGCGCCGCAGCGCCGTCATCCCTGCGCCGCGTCATGCCAATGGCGCGGCTTGCGCGAACGTTGGGCACAATGCAGGCTCCCCAGCCGAGAGGAGCATGCCATGCAAGGTGACGCCAAGGTTCTGGACTACCTGAACCGCCAACTCAAGAACGAACTCACCGCGGTCAACCAATACTTCCTGCACTACCGGATGCTTGCGCACTGGGGCTTCGGCGCGATGGCCAAGCGCGAGCGGGAAGAGTCGATCGATGAGATGAAGCACGCCGACGAGCTGATCGAGCGCATCCTGATGCTCGACGGCCTGCCGAACCTGCAGGATCTCGGCAAGCTCTTGATCGGCGAGAACGCGGTCGAAATCCTGCAATGCGATCTGAAGCTCGAGGTCGGCTCGCAGGCGACGCTGAAGGAAGCGATCGCACACTGCGAGAGCGTGAGCGACTATGTCTCGCGCGCCGTCCTGCAAAGCATCCTCGACGACACCGAAGAGCACATCGACGCGCTCGAGACGCAGATCGAACTCGTCGCCAAGGTCGGCGAACCCAACTGGCTGCAGTCGCAGATGGGCAGCGGCGGCGGCTCCTGACCTCGCCCGCTACCAGAGCACGAAGAGCAGCACCCAGGCCCAGCAAAACGGCAGCAGCCCGGCGCCGACGGCGCCGACGGCGGCCACGCGGCGCACCGGTTGACGCGTGCGCTGCCCGGCAAGCCGCCACTGGAAGCGCAGGCTCCACCCGATCGCGAGCACAAGCAGCGTGAA
>JBDHSE010000063.1:0-11038 GCA_039807955.1 Ideonella sp.
AGCACGTGCGAGGTGACGCTGCCGAGCAGCAGTTCCTCGGCGGCGTTCTGGCCGTGCTTGCCGACGACGATCAGGTCGCAGCCGCGATCCAGCTCGTTCTCGACGATCGCGAGCGACGGGTCGCCGCGCGGCAGGCACGGCGTCCACTGCGACGGCGCGAGGCCGGCGCGCGCCGCGAGCGCGTGGAGCTGGCGTTCGGCGGCGTGCCAGGCCTGCTCGCGATAGAGATCGATCGTCGCGTCGGAGACGCTCGCATAGCGCAGCTTGCCTTCGAACGGCACGTCGTAGGCGCTGAGCAGCACGATGTGCGCGCGCGGTGCGACGCGGCGCGCCAGATCGACGAGCGGCGCCGACCACGGCGAGAAGTCGACCGCGACCAGCACCCGCCGGTACGGCTCGTGCGCGCGCTGCTTGACGACGAGCATCGGCCGCGTCGACTTGCGCAGCAGCCGCTCGGCGGTCGAGCCGAGCATCAGGCGGCGCAGG
Source organism: Ideonella sp. (assembly GCA_039807955.1). GTDB lineage: Bacteria > Pseudomonadota > Gammaproteobacteria > Burkholderiales > Burkholderiaceae_C > CAIKUF01. The sequence goes on from JBDHSE010000063.1 coordinate 487, forward strand.
AAACCCTTGCCGCGGGCGCCGAGCACGACGAGGTCGGCGTCCATCGCGTCGGCCTCGCGCGTGATCTCGCCGGCGACGCTGCCCTGCACGAGCCCGATATCCGCCTGCACCTCGCGCTCCGCGGCGAGCCGATCGGCCAGCGTCTGCAGCTCCTGGCGCGTCGCCTCGAAGAGCTTGGCCTCGAGATCGCTGCCGAGGCCGATCAGGCTCTGCAACTGCGCCGCGACACCGGCGGCGAGCACATGCACGAGCCGCAGCGACGCGCCCGCCGTCTTCGCAAGCCGCGCCGCGCGGTCGGCGGCCTGCTGCGCCGGGCCGGACAGGTCGGTGGCGACGAGGATGTTCTTCAGGTGGTTCATGGCGGCTGCTCCTGCGACGAAGACCTTGCTTGCGGGCGGGCTCAACCGCGAAGGCCGAGCCCGATGCGCGAGATTGCGCCGTTGCTGATCTCGCGCACGGCGAGAACGGCCGGCCCGAGGGCGACGATATCGCCTGCGACCGGTGCGCGGCGCAGTTCGCCCGCCATCCAGACGCCGAGCGGCGCCGAGGCGTCCTGCGGCGCCGGCAGGCCGTAGAAGTCGCACACCGATCCCACCGTCGCCGCGGGGTCGAGTTCGAAATCGCGGAACACGGCGCGCACCTGCTCTTCGTCGGCCGGGTCGGGCATCGCGACACCGAGCCTGCGCGCCATGAACGCGATCGTGCTGCCTTGCGTCAGCAGCGACACGAGCACGACGACGAAAGCGATGTTGAACAGCAGCCCCGCAGCCGGCGTGCCGGCGAGCAGTGGGAACAGCGCCAGCACGATCGGCACCGCGCCGCGCAGGCCGACCCAGGCGATGTACCACGTCTCGTGCGCCGCGTAGCGAAACGGGATCAGGCACAGCCAGACCGCGATCGGCCGGGCGACGAGGATCAGCGCGGCGACGATGCCGAGCGCGGCGGCCGCCGAGTCGAGCATCGTGCTCGGCGTCACGAGCAGGCCCAGCAGCAGGAACATGCCCGCCTGCGCGAGCCAGGCGTAGCCGTCGAGCGCGGCGAGCACCGGCGCGATCACCTTCGCGGCGCGGTTGGCGACGACGATGCCGAACAGATAGACGGCCAGGAAGCCCGAGCCGCCGACCATGCCGGTCGCGGCGAAGAGCGTGAGCCCGGCGGCGACGACGAGCAGCGCGACGATCCCGCTTTCGATGCCGCGCGATGCGACCCGCCAGAGCAGCCAGGCAAACGCGAAGCCCGCCGCCACGCCGGCGAGCGTCCCCCAGCCGAACTGGTGCAGGAACGACAACGCGACGCTTGCCCAGGCCGATGTGGAATCCGCGCCGGGCGCGAGCAGCGCGATGAAGGCGATCGTCAGGAAGATCGCCATCGGGTCGTTCATCCCGGATTCGATTTCGAGCGTCGCGGCGACGCGCTCGTTGAGCGTGACGCCCGAGCGGTTGAGCAGCGCGAACACCGCGGCGGCATCGGTCGAGCCGACGATCGAGCCGAGCAGCAACGCGGTGCGCCAGTCCAGGCCCGCGAACAGCATCGCGGCGAACCCGGTGATGCCGGCGCTAATCACCACGCCGAAGGTGGCGAGCAGCAGCGCCGGCCGCAAGCCGGTACGAAACCGGACATACTTGGTGCGCAGCCCGCCGTCGAGCAAGATGACGGCAAGCGCTAGGTTGCCGACCCAGAAGCTCAGGCGGAAGTCGTCGAATCTGTAGCCGCCCGGACCGTCCTCGCCGGCGAGCATGCCGGCGGCGAGGAAGACGAGCAGGAACGAGAACCCGATGCGCACCGAGAACAAGCCGGCGAGCACGCTCGCGAAGACGAGCGATGCGGCCGCGAGTATCGGCAGGTTGACGAAGTCCACGCCCGGATTGTCCGTGCAGCGCCGAGCCGCACGGCCGAATGGCGGGGCGGCGCATCAGGCCGACGGCGAAAGCCTCGAAGCGCTGCTGCGCGCGGTGCGCGCCTGCCAGGTCTGCGCCGCGCAGTTGCCGCTCGGGCCGCGGCCGGTGCTGCAGATCGGCGCTTCGGCGCGCATCCTGATCGTCGGCCAGGCGCCGGGCGCGAAGGTGCACGCGAGCGGCATCCCGTGGAGCGACGCGAGCGGCGAGCGGCTGCGCGAATGGATGGGGATCGACGCGGGCGTCTTCTACGACGCGAACACCGTCGCGATCATGCCGATGGGTTTTTGCTACCCGGGCCGCGGCGCGAGCGGCGACCTGCCGCCGCGGCGCGAGTGCGCGCCGCTGTGGCACGACCGGCTGCTCGCGCAGATGCCGAAGATCGAACTCACACTGCTCGTCGGCGGCTACGCGCAGGCGCACTTCCTCAAGCGCGCCGGCCATGCGTCGCTGACGGCGACGATGCGCGACTGGCGGGCGCTCGCGCCGCGCATCATCCCGCTGCCGCATCCGTCGCCGCGCAACGTCGCCTGGTTCAAGAGAAATCCCTGGTTCGAAGGCGAGGTGCTGCCCGAACTGCAACGCCGGGTGCGCCGTCTCGTCGGCAGGCGTCATGGCTGAACCGGCGCGCGACGACGAGGCGCGCTGCGGCGTGCTCACGATCGGCCATTCGACGCGCGACATCGACGAGTTCATCGCGCTGCTCGCCGGTCACGGCGTGACGCTGCTCGTCGACGTGCGCACCGTGCCGCGCTCGCGCCACAACCCGCAGTTCAACGCCGAGTCGCTGCCGGCGAGCCTCGCCGCGGCGGGCATCGGCTATGCGCATGCAAGCGGCCTCGGCGGCTTTCGGCACACGCTCGCCGATTCGCCGAACACCGGCTGGCGCAACCTGTCGTTTCGGGGCTACGCCGACTACATGCAAAGCGCCGAGTTCGAACAGGAGCTGATCGGCCTGATCGAACTGGCGCAGCGCGAGCGGATCGCCTTGATGTGCGCCGAAGCCGTGCCGTGGCGCTGCCACCGCTCGCTGATCGCCGACGCGCTCGTCGCGCACGGCGTCGCGGCCTGCGAGATCGCCGGCCCGGCGCGGCTGCAGCCGCACAAGCTGACGCCGTTCGCGCGGGTGCGCGGCACGCGGATCGACTATCCGGCGCCGGCCTCGCCCGCTTAAGATCGGCGCCGGGCGCAGCGGCGCTTTCACCGCCAGAACGAGGAGTCTCGCCATGTTTCGAAAGATCCTGGTTCCGACCGACAGCTCGGACGTTTCGCTCGTCGGCGCGATGCGCGCGCTGCCGCTGGCCAAGCTCGCCTCGGCGAGCATCGCCGTCGTCTTCGTGCAGGAGCCCTATGCGTTCGCCGGCATCGGCCAGACCAACACCGCCGGCCGCCAGCGCGACATGGCGGGCCAGCGCGCGCAGGGCACGGCGGCGATCGATCGCATCTGCGACGAGGCGAAGGCGGCCGGCGTCGCCTACGAGACCTTGATGGTCGAGGACGACCAGCCGGCGCGGGGGATCGTTTCCGCGGCCGAGACCTGCGGCGCCGACCTCATCGTCATGAGCTCGCACGGCCGCACCGGCGTCGCCAAGCTCGTGCTCGGCAGCGTCGCGACCAAGGTCCTCGCGCTGTCGCCGGTGCCGGTGCTGATCATCAAGGCCGCGCCGGGCGCGGCGGAGGGCTAGGCCGCCGCGCCGCCCGCCCGTGCGGTGCGGGCCAGGCGCCGGGAGACTACTTCGCGGGCGCCGCCGTCGCCGGGGCCGCCGGCGCGGCGTCGAACTTCTCCGCGAGCTTCGGATGCTTGGCGGCGAACTCCTTCTTCTGGTCGGGTGTCATCGCGTCGTACTTGGCCTTCAGCTTGGCCTCGGCCGCGGCCTTCTCTTCCGGTGTCTTCTCCTGCCACTTCTCCATCGCGGCCTTCTTCTGCGCATCGGACGCGGCGTGGACCGGAGTGAGAGCCATCAGGCCATACGCCATCGCGGCGCAGGCGGCGAGCACGAGCTTCTTCATGATCAGTGTCCTTTCATCGGGAACGAGCGGATGCAGGGCCGAAAGTTTGCCACCGCCCGCCATTCAATGCGCGAACCGCCCGCGCCGTTGACCTGGACGCTGCGATCAAGGGCGGGTGGCGCCTTCGACCCCGGCCACGGGCCGCTCAGCGCTCCGGCCGTGCCGCCATTGCCGAGGCGAGCGCCGCCGCACCGGCATCGCCGTCGCGCGCCGCAAGCGCCTGCAAGCCATCGACGACACCGGCCTGATCGGCGGCGCTGCGGTTCTGGCTGACTTTCCACTTGCCGACCAGCGACTCGAGCTCGATCTCGATGCCGACGATCGCGCCGAGCATCGCCTCGAGGTAGTCGGCCGGCGCGTCTCTGACGTGCCAGGGTTTGGCCTGGCGCGCCTCGTGGCGTTCGGTCAGGCGCGTGACGAAGGCGCGCAGCCACTCGCGGTCGTCGATCGCGCGCAGCCTGCCGCGTGCCTGGACGACGATGTAGTTCCACGTCGGCACCGCCTTGCCGTGTTCGGCCTTGCTCGGGTACCAGCCCGGGCTGACGTAGCCCTGCGCGCCGTGGAAGACGACGAGCGCGTCGACCTCGGTGCGCGTCTCGCGCCAGAGCAGGTTGGCGCGCGCGACGTGGCCACGCAGCGTGCCGTGCGGCGCGGGGTCAGCGTCGAGCACGAACGGAATCGGATCGGCCTGCAGCGCGCCGCCGCGATCCTGCGTGACGAGCGTGCCCAGCGGCTGGCGCGCGATCAGCTCTGCGAGCACGCCGCGGCGGGTCTCTTCGAAGTGGCTCGGAAGGTACATGGTGGCCGCATTGTCGCGGCACTCGTGCTAGCGGGCGGGCGCGAAGGCGGCGCCGCGCCGCGCATCGAAGCTCGCCGGCCCGGCGCCGAGCGCGGCGACGACGAACATGCCGCCGGCGACCGACAGGTTCTTCATGAACATCAGCTGTTGCAGGAAGGCCTTGTCGGCCGGCATCGCCCAGAAGTTGTGGAAAAGCAGGCTCGCAAGGATCGCGAACACGCCGAGCGCGAGTGCCGCCCAGCGGGCGTGAAAGCCGACCATCAGCGCGAGGCCGCCGAAGAACTCGAGCAGGCCGACGATGACGGCAAGCGCCGTCGCCATCGGCAGCCCGGCGCTCGCGATGTAGCCGGCCGTGCCTTCGATGCCGGTGAGCTTGCCGAAGCCCGAGAGGACGAACATCAGCGCGAGCAGCACGCGGCCGGCGACGACGAGAGGGGTTGCGAACGAATCGATCATTTCGATGCTCCGAAAGTGTGGGTCTTGGGACGCGCGTTGCGTCGTGGTTTTCAGCGGCCGAAACGATAGCGGCAGCGCCGCCGCGGCGATCGACGCGGACTTGAATTCAGCATTCGAATTCGTTGACGGTCACGAGCGGGTCGCGCGCGGCGGGAAGGGTAGCCCGAGCTGTCCGGCGTGCGCGAGTTCGGACCACGGCCCGCGCAGCCTGGGCCGCGAATCGGCGCGAGAATCCGGCCCGACATGAACACCATTCACAACCAAGCCCCGGCCCGCTGGCAGCTCTGGATCGACCGCGGCGGCACCTTCACCGATATCGTCGCGCGCCGCCCAGACGGCTCGCTCGTCACGCACAAGCTGCTGTCGGAGAACCCGCAGCGCTACCGCGACGCGGCGGTCGCCGGCATCCGCCAGCTGCTCGGGCTCGCGGCTGACGCGCCGATCACGCCCGAGCTCGTCGAATGCGTGAAGATGGGGACGACGGTCGCGACCAACGCGCTGCTCGAGCGCAACGGCGAGCCGACGCTGCTCGTCACCACGCGCGGCTTTCGCGACGCGCTGCGCATCGGCTACCAGGAGCGCCCGCGCATCTTCGATCGCCACATCGTGCTGCCCGAGCTGCTCTACAGCGGCGTGATCGAGGCGCGCGAGCGCGTGGACGCCGACGGCAGCATCGTCGAGCCGCTCGACGAGGCGCACCTGCGTGAGCGGCTGTGGGCCGCGTTCGACGCCGGGCTGCGCAGCGTCGCGATCGTCTTCATGCACGGCTGGCGCCACACCGCGCACGAGCTGGCCGCCGAGCGCATCGCGCGCGAAGAGGGCTTCACGCAGATCAGCGTCTCGCACCGCGTGAGCCCGATGATGAAGCTCGTCGGCCGCGGCGACACGACGGTCGTCGACGCCTATCTGTCGCCGATCCTGCGCCGCTATGTCGAGCAGGTCGAAGCCGAGATGCCCGGCGTGCGGCTGTATTTCATGCAGTCGTCGGGTGGGCTCGCCGACGCGCACGCCTTCCAGGGCAAGGACGCGATCCTGTCCGGCCCGGCGGGCGGCATCGTCGGCATGGCGCGCACGGCGCAGCTCGCGGCGGCCGAACTGGGGGCGGCGGCGGGCGGGCAGGGCGGGTCCGCAGCGGACGGTGCGGGCTTGCGCGTGATCGGCTTCGACATGGGCGGCACCTCGACCGACGTCTCGCACTTCGCCGGCGAGTTCGAGCGCGCGTTCGAAACGCAGGTCGCCGGCGTGCGGATGCGCGCGCCGATGATGAGCATCCACACCGTCGCCGCTGGGGGCGGGTCGATATTGACGTTCGACGGCGCGCGGCTGCGCGCCGGGCCGCACAGCGCGGGCGCGAACCCGGGCCCGGCCTGCTACCGGCGCGGCGGGCCGCTGACCGTGACCGACGCCAACGTCATGCTCGGCAAGCTGCAGCCGGCGTACTTCCCGAAGGTGTTCGGCGCGGCGGGCGACGAGGCGCTCGACCGCGACATCGTCGTCGAACGTTTCAGCTCGCTCGCCGCCGAGATCGCACAGGCGAGCGGCAGCGAACGCACGCCGGAGGAGGTCGCCGAGGGCTTCGTCGCGATCGCCGTCGGCGCGATGGCCGGCGCGATCAAGAAGATCTCGATCGCGCGCGGCTACGACGTGACGCGCTACGCGCTGCAATGCTTCGGCGGCGCCGGCGGCCAGCACGCCTGCCTCGTCGCCGACGCGCTCGGCATGAACCGCGTCTTCGTCCATCCGTTCGCCGGCGTGCTGTCGGCCTACGGCATGGGTCTCGCCGACCAGAGCGTGATGCGCGAGGCGGCGATCGAGCTGCCGCTCGCGAGCGGGCTGCAGCAGGCGCAAGCGCGCCTCGACGCACTCGCCGGCGAGGCGCGCGGCGAGCTTTTGCGCCAGGGCGCCGCTGCATCGCACGTCGAGCTGCGGCGGCGGGTGCACCTGCGCTACCAGGGCACCGACAGCGCGCTCATCGTGCCGTTCGGCGCCGCACCGCAGATCGAGGCCGCGTTCGAGGCCGCGTACCGCCAGCGCTTCGCGTACCTGATGCCGGGGCGCGCGCTCGTCATCGAGGCGGTGTCGGTCGAGGCGATCGCCGCCGCCGACGCACCCGAGGAGCCGCGCTGCGAGCTGCTTGCGAGCGGCGCTGCGCCGATCGCCGACCGGGTGCGGATCTTCAGCGGCGGCGCCTGGCACGACGCATCGCTCGTGCTGCGCGGCGAGGCGCTGCCCGGCCACCAAATCGACGGCCCGGCGGTGATCGCCGAGCGCAACGCGACGACCGTCGTCGAGCCCGGCTGGCGCGCGAGCGTCACGGCGCTCGACCACCTCGTGCTCGAACGCGTGCAGCCGCGCCCGACGCGCCACGCGATCGGCACCGACGTCGACCCGGTGATGCTCGAGGTCTTCAACAACCTCTTCATGAACATCGCCGAGCAGATGGGGCTGCAGCTGCAGAACACGGCGTACTCGGTCAACATCAAGGAGCGGCTCGACTTCTCGTGCGCGCTGTTCGACGCCGAAGGCAACCTGATCGCGAACGCGCCGCACATGCCGGTGCACCTGGGCTCGATGAGCGAGTCGATCAAGACCGTCATCGCGCGCAACGCCGGCACGATGGCGCCGGGCGACGTCTACGTCTTGAACGATCCGTACCACGGCGGCACGCACCTGCCCGACGTGACGGTCGTGACGCCGGTCTACGTCGGCGCCGGCGGCGCGTCGCCGCAACCCACGTTCTACGTCGGCTCCAGGGGACACCACGCGGACATCGGCGGCATCACGCCGGGCTCGATGCCGCCGTTCTCGACGACGATCGAGGAAGAGGGCGTGCAGCTCGACAACGTGCTGCTCGTCGAGCGCGGGCTGCTGCGCGAGGCCGAGGTCATCGAACTGTTGTCGAGCGGCCCCTACCCGTCGCGCAACCCGCAGCAGAACTTCGCCGACCTGAAGGCGCAGATCGCGGCCAACGAGAAGGGCGCGCAGGAGCTGCGCCGCATCGTCGCCCAGTTCGGGCTGCCGGTCGTGCACGCCTACATGCGCCACGTGCAGGACAACGCCGAGGAATCGGTGCGCCGCGTCATCACGAAGCTGAAGGACGGCGACTTCACGCTCCCGCTCGACAACGGCGCGCAGATCAGGGTCTCGATCCGCGTCGACGCCGCCGCGCGCAGCGCGAAGATCGATTTCAGCGGCAGCTCGCCGCAGCTCGCGAACAACTTCAACGCGCCGACGGCGGTCTGCATGGCGGCCGTGCTGTACGTCTTTCGCACGCTGGTCGACGACGACATCCCGCTCAACGCCGGGTGCCTGAAGCCGCTCGAGGTCGTCATCCCGGCGCACTCGATGCTCGCCCCCGAGCCGCCGGCGTCGGTCGTCGCCGGCAACGTCGAGACCTCGACCTGCATCACGAACGCGCTCTACGGCGCGCTCGGCGTGATGGCGTCGGGCCAGTGCACGATGAACAACTTCACCTTCGGCAACGCGCGCCACCAGTACTACGAGACGGTCTCCGGCGGCAGCGGCGCCGGGCCGGATTTCGACGGCACGAGCGTCGTGCAGACGCACATGACGAACTCGCGCCTGACCGACCCCGAGGTGCTCGAGATGCGCTTTCCGGTGCGCCTCGAGAGCTACGCGATCCGCGCCGGGTCGGGCGGCGCCGGCCGCCACCGCGGCGGCGACGGCGGCGTGCGGCGGGTGCGCTTCCTCGAGCCGATGACGGCGTCGATCCTGTCCAACGGCCGCGTCGTCCCGGCCTTCGGCATGGCGGGCGGCGAGCCGGGCGCGCTCGGCATCAACCGCGTCGAGCGCGCCGACGGCAGCGTCGAGCTGCTTGCCCACATCGGCAGCACCGAGATGGCGGCGGGCGACGTCTTCATCATCGAGACGCCGGGCGGCGGCGGGTTCGGCGCGAAGGGCGGCTGATCCCCTCGTCTGCGTGATGCGTTGTCGCTGCTTCTCGACTACGATGCGCGCGTCCGCGCCGCCGCCGGCCGGACGCCGAACAACAACGCGAGACAACCATGACCGAGACCTTGCTTGGTCGCGCCGCCCTCGTTGCGGCGCTTGGCGCCGCAGCGTCGGCCGTTGCTGCCGACGGCGCGGGACTTACCCCGTTCAAGGCATCGGGCGAGCCGCCGGCGCCGTGGCATGTCGTCGGCCTGCCCGGCCAGACCCCGCAGTCGAAGCCGTTCACTCAGTTCTCGGTCGTCGAGATCGACGGCCGCAAGGCGCTGCGCGTCGAAGCCAACCAGTCGTTCGCCAACCTCGTCCATCCGCTGAAGTGGGCGGCGCCGACGGCGACGCTTTCGTGGCAATGGCGGGTCGACGATCCGGTGCCGTATGCCGACCTGCGCGTCAAGCAGGGCGACGATACCGCGCTCAAGGTCTGCGTCGCGTTCGACCTGCCCATGGAGCAGGTGCCATTCGTCGAGCGCCAGTTGCTCAAGATCGGCCAATCGAAGACCGACGACCCGCTGGCGACGGCCAACGTCTGCTACGTCTGGGGCGCCAAGCTTGCGATCGGCACGACGCTCGACAATGCGTTCTCGCGCCGCACGCGCTACATCGTGCTGCAAAACGAGTCGAGCGGACTCAAGCAGTGGAAGACCGAGAAGCGCGACGTGAACGCCGACTTCGCCAAGCTCTTCTCCGACGAGAGCCCGGGCAAGGTGCCTGCGATCACGGCGATCGGCATCGGTGCCGACTCGGACAACACGAAGGCGCACAGCCTGGGCTACGTCGCCCACATCGTGCTCGAGCCCTGATCGGGGTCGCGGTCTGATTTCCCGTCGCAGGCCCATCACCTCGGAGCGGGTGCTGCCGCGCACGGCGGCGTGCCACCGGCGCGCGGCGTTGCGGCGCGATCGGACATGAGCGCCGCGCTGTTCTGGGAGGTCTTCCTCACCGTCCTGCACTTCACCGGCGTCGGCGCCGTCGCGCTGCGCGTGATCTGGGTGCGCCGGCCGGCGGGCAGCGCGTTTGCCTGGCTGCTGCTCGTCGCCCTCGTGCCGTACGCCGGCGTCGTGATGTACCTGCTGTTCGGCGAGCGGCCGATCGGGCGCAAGCGGCTGCGCCGCGCGCACGCGTTCTACGCGTCGTTTCCCGAGGTCGGCGCGCCGCTGTGGCAGCCCGACGTCGCCGCGGTGCGGACGCTGCCGGCGCCGCTGTGCGGCATCGCGACGCTCGCCAAGAACGCGGCCGGCCTGCCGGTGCTCGGCGGCTCGACGCTCGTGCTGCACGACGGCGCCGAGGACATCCTGCGCGCGATCATCGACGACATCGACCTCGCGCACGAGAGCGTCGACATGGCGTTCTACATCTGGAACGAGGGCGGCACGGCCGACCTGGTCGGCGAAGCGCTGGAGCGCGCCGCGGCGCGCGGCGTGCA
>JBDHSE010000064.1:0-10846 GCA_039807955.1 Ideonella sp.
TCGCCCTGGATCGCGAACTGCACGTTCATCAGGCCGCGCACCTCGAGCGCCTTGGCCATCAGCGTCGTCTGGCGCCGCAGTTCGTCCTGCAGCTTCGCGGGCAGCGTGTACGGCGGCAGCGAACACGCCGAATCGCCGGAGTGCACCCCGGCCTGCTCGACGTGCTCCATGATGCCGCCGATCATCACCTCGACGTCGTCGCCGATGCAATCGACGTCGACCTCGATCGCGTCGTCAAGGAAGCGGTCGAGCAGCACCGGCGACTTCTCCGACACCTTGACCGCCTCGCGCATGTAGCGCTCGAGGTCCTTCTCGCCGTGCACGATCTCCATCGCGCGGCCGCCGAGCACGTAGCTCGGCCGCACGACGAGCGGGTAGCCGATCTCGGCGGCGAGCAGCCTGGCTGCCTCCTCGGTGCGCGCGGTGCGGTTCGGCGGCTGGCGCAGGCCGAGCGTGTGCAAGAGCTTCTGGAAGCGCTCGCGGTCCTCGGCGATGTCGATGCTGTCGGGCGAGGTGCCGATGATCGGCACCCCGGCGCGCTCGAGGTCGAGCGCGAGCTTGAGCGGCGTCTGCCCGCCGTACTGGACGATGACGCCGGTCGGCTTCTCCTTGTCGACGATCTCGAGCACGTCCTCGAGCGTGACCGGCTCGAAGTACAGGCGGTCGGACGTGTCGTAGTCGGTCGAGACCGTCTCCGGGTTGCAGTTGACCATGATGGTCTCGTAGCCGTCGTCGCGCATCGCGAACGCGGCGTGCACGCAGCAGTAGTCGAACTCGATGCCCTGGCCGATGCGGTTGGGCCCGCCGCCGAGGACTATGATCTTCTTGCGATCAGTCGGTTCGGCCTCGCACTCCTCCTCGTAGGTCGAGTACATGTAAGCGGTCTGCGTCGCGAACTCGGCGGCGCAGGTGTCGACCCGCTTGTAGACCGGCCGCACGCCGTGCGCGATGCGCGCCTCGCGCACCGCGTGCTGGTGGGTGCCGAGCAGCTTGGCGAGGCGCCGGTCCGAGAAGCCCTTGCGCTTGAGGAAGCGCAGCTCGGCCGCCGACAGGCTCGCCAGCGTGCGGCCGGCGAGCATCGCTTCAGTCTGCACGAGCTGCTCGATCTGGGCCAGGAACCAGCGGTCGATCGCCGTTTCGTCGAACACCGCGTCGAGCGTGACGCCGACCCGGAACGCGTCGGCGACGTACAGGAGCCGCTCGGGGCCTGGTTCGCCGATCTCCTGCATGATCTCCTCGAGGTCGTCGCTGCGTTCGGCGAGGCCGTCGATGCCGGTCTCGAGGCCGCGCAGCGCCTTTTGCAGGCTTTCCTGGAAGGTGCGGCCGATCGCCATCACCTCGCCGACCGACTTCATCTGCGTCGTCAGGTGCGAATCGGCGGCCGGGAACTTCTCGAACGCGAAGCGCGGCACCTTGGTGACGACGTAGTCGATGCTCGGCTCGAACGACGCCGGCGTCGCGCCGCCGGTGATGTCGTTCTTCAGCTCGTCGAGCGTGTAGCCGACGGCGAGCTTGGCGGCGACCTTGGCGATCGGGAATCCGGTCGCCTTCGACGCCAGCGCCGACGAACGGCTGACGCGCGGGTTCATCTCGATCACGACGAGCCGGCCGTTGTCGGGGTTGACGGCGAACTGCACGTTCGAGCCGCCGGTGTCGACGCCGATCTCGCGCAGGATCGCGATCGACGCGTTGCGCATCAGCTGGTACTCGCGGTCGGTCAGCGTCTGCGCCGGCGCGACGGTGATCGAGTCGCCGGTGTGCACGCCCATCGGGTCGAGGTTCTCGATCGAGCAGACGATGATGCAGTTGTCGACGCGGTCGCGAACGACCTCCATCTCGAACTCTTTCCAGCCGATCAGCGACTCCTCGATCAGCAGCTCGTTCGTCGGCGACAGGTCGAGCCCGCGCTTGCAGATCTCCTCGAACTCCTGCGGGTTGTAGGCGATGCCGCCGCCGGTGCCGCCGAGCGTGAAGCTCGGCCGGATCACGAGCGGAAAGCCCGACGCTTCGGTCGCCGCCGAAGCGTCGACGCCCAGGGACGGCGGCGCATCGCCAGCGACCTCGAGCGCAATGCGGCGCTGCACGGCGAGCGCCTCTTCCATCGAATGCGCGATGCCGCTGCGCGCCGAGTGCAGGCCGATGCCGGTCATCGCGTCCTTGAACTTGAGCCGGTCCTCGGCCTTCTCGATCGCGTGCTCGTTGGCGCCGATCATCTCGACGCCGTACTTCGCGAGCACGCCGTAGCGGTGCAGGTCGAGCGCACAGTTGAGCGCCGTCTGGCCGCCCATCGTCGGCAGCACGGCCATTTTCTCGCCGGGATGCGCCGCCTGCTCCCTGGCGATGATGCGTTCGACGACCTGCCAGGTGATCGGCTCGATGTAGGTCGCGTCGGCCATGCCCGGGTCGGTCATGATCGTCGCCGGGTTGCTGTTGACGAGGATGACGCGGTAGCCCTCCTCGCGCAGCGCCTTGCAGGCCTGGGCGCCCGAGTAGTCGAACTCGCAGGCCTGGCCGATGATGATCGGCCCGGCGCCGATGATGAGGATCGAATGCAGGTCAGTGCGCTTGGGCATGGAGCTTCTCGTTTTTCGCGGCGGCCATCAGGGCGGCGAAGCGGTCGAACAGCGCGCCGATCTCGTGCGGGCCGGGCGACGCCTCGGGGTGGCCCTGGAAGCCGAACGCCGGCCGGGTGCTGTGCGCCATGCCCTGCAAGGTGTTGTCGAAGAGGCTCGCGTGCGTCGCCTGCAGCGTCGGCGGCAGGGTCGCCGCATCGACCGCGAAGCCGTGGTTCTGGCTCGTGATCGCGACGCGATCCGTTGTCAGGTCCTTCACCGGATGGTTTGCGCCGTGGTGGCCGAACTTCATCTTGAACGTCTTCGCACCGGCGGCGAGCGCCATCAACTGGTGGCCGAGGCAGATGCCGAAGACCGGAATGCCGGTCTCGATCAGCGTTCGCGTCGCCTCGATCGCGTAGTCGCAGGCCTCGGGATCGCCCGGGCCGTTGGACAGGAAGATGCCGTCGGGCGCGAGCGCGAGCGCCTCGTGTGCCGGCGTCTGCGCGGGAACGACGGTGACGCGGCAGCCGCGGCTAGCGAGCATGCGCAGGATGTTGCGCTTGACGCCGAAGTCGTAGGCGACGACGTGAAAGCGTGCCTCGGTCAATTGCCCGAAGCCCGGGCCGCCGCCGTCGGCCGTGAGCGACCATTCGGTCTGCGTCCACTCGTAGCGCTCGCGGGTGCTGACGACGCGGGCGAGATCGAGTCCCGTCATGTCCGGCGCCGATCGCGCTGCCGCAACTGCCGCGTCGCGGTGCGTGCCGGTGATCGAATCGCCCACTTCGAGCGCGACGATGCAGCCGTTTTGCGCGCCGCTCGTGCGCAGGATGCGCGTCAGGCGCCGGGTGTCGATCTCGGCGATCGCGACCGTGCCCTGCTCGCGCAGGTAGTCGGGCAGCGTCTGCGTGCTGCGAAAGCTCGATACCCGCAGCGCGCTGTCGCGAACGATCAATCCTGCCGCCTGGATGCGCCCGGACTCGGCGTCCTGCCCATTCACGCCGGTGTTGCCGATGTGCGGATAGGTCAGCGTGACGATCTGGCGGCAATAGCTCGGGTCGGTCAGGATCTCCTGATACCCCGTCATCGCGGTGTTGAAGACGACCTCGCCGACGGTCTGCCCGGTCGCGCCGATCGAGATGCCTTCGAAGATCGTGCCGTCGGCGAGTGCCAGCAGGGCGGGGGCTTGCAAGGGCAGCAGTGGCACGCGGGTCTCCGTAGGTGCGCCCGGCGCCGCGTGAAGCGCGCGAATCCGGCAGGAAACCCGAACGGCTCGGGCCGGAACCCGATCCGAATGCGGCGCGATTCGGCGCGGGGTCGCCAGGCGGCGATGGATCAAGTCAAACCTTGAAATTGTAGCGGAGCGACCTCATGTAGCTCCGGTGCAGAGGCCCTCGCTTGGCATCGCCGCGCCGCCGTCAGTGGACTTTCGCGTCGCCGCGCACTTGGCGGATGCCCTTGCATCGCCCAAGGGAACTAGAATCAACCCTGCGGGGTCGGAACCCGCGTCACTTCCCCCACCACTGGAGGCTTCATGAATCAGACCCTGCAACCTGTCTACGCCGGCCGTACCGGCAGCGCGGATCTCGTTGCCCAGCGCAACCGGGTACTGCGCAACACGTATTGGCTGCTCGCACTGTCGATGATCCCGACCGTGCTCGGCGCCTGGATCGGCGTCGCGACCGGCATCACCGCGACGATGTCGCCAGGCATCAGCCTGATCGTCTTCCTCGGCGGCGCCTTCGGCCTGATGTTCGCGATCGAGCGGACGAAGAACTCGGCGGCCGGCGTGCCGGTGCTGCTCGGGTTCACGTTCTTCATGGGATTGATGCTGTCGCGCCTGATCGGCGCCGTGCTCGGCCTTGCCAACGGCACCGGGCTCATCATGACGGCGTTCACCGGCACCGGGCTGATCTTCTTCGGCATGGCGACGATCTCGACCGTCATCAAGCGCGACCTGAGCAACATGGGCAAGTGGCTCTTCATCGGCGTCATCATGCTGCTCGTGGCCGGCATTGCCAACGTGTTCATCCAGTCCGGGCCGCTGATGATCACGCTCGCGGTGCTCGCGATCGGCATCTTCTCGCTCTTCATCCTGCACGACTTGAAGCGCGTGCGCGACGGCGAGGAGACGAACTACATCACGGCGACGCTCGGCGTCTACCTGAGCCTGTTCAACGTCTTCCAGTCGCTGCTCGCGCTGCTCGGCATCTTCGGCGGCAACAGCGATTGAGCTGACGCGGGCATCCTTCGCATCGAACGACGGGGCCTGCGGGCCCCGTCTGCATTTCGCCTCCGATCATCACTCGCGCTCGAAGACCGCGATGCTCTCGACGTGGGCCGTGTGCGGGAACATGTTGACGACGCCGGCCGCCGCGCAGCGATAGCCCGCCTGATGGACGAGCAGCCCGGCGTCGCGCGCGAGCGTCGCCGGATTGCAGCTGACGTAGACGATGCGCTTCGGTGGCTGCCAGGTCGCGGCGTTGCCCGAAGCCTCCGCCAGCTCGGCCAGCGCCTTGACGAGCGCGAAGGCGCCTTCGCGCGGCGGATCGACGAGCCACTTGTCTGCCGTGCCGTGTTCGGCCAGCGCCTGCGGCGTGATCTCGAACAGGTTGCGCGACGCGAACCGCGCCCGGCTCGCGAGCCCGGGATGCGCTGCCTCGTTCGTCAAGGCGTTGCTTCGGGCCCGTTCGACGAGCGCGCTGCTGCCCTCGACGCCGAGCACCTCGCGCGCGCGCGTCGCGATCGGCAGCGTGAAGTTGCCGAGGCCGCAGAACCAGTCGATCACGCGGTCCGTCGCCTGCAGGTCGAGCAGGCGCAGCGCACGGCTGACGAGCACGCCGTTGATGCAGGGGTTGACCTGCGTGAAATCGGTCGGCAGGAACGGCACTGTCAACCCGAACTCGGGCAGGCCGTAGGCAAGGCGTGAGTCGCATGCATCGAGCGGCACAACCGACTCCGGCCCCTTCGGCTGCAGCCACCACTGCACGCCGTACGCTTGGCCGAAAGCGCGAAGCCGCTCGAGGTCCGCTTCGCCCAGCGGCTCGAGGTGGCGCAGCACGAGTGCGGTCACCGCATCGCCGGCGGCCAGCTCGATCTGCGGCAGCCGGTCGCGCTGCTCCATCGCGCCGATCAGCTCGCGCAGCGGCACGAGCAACTTGCTGACATGCGGTGGCAGCACGGCGCAACTCGTCATGTCGGCGACGTAGCTCGACTTGCGTTCGTGAAAGCCGACCAGCACGACGCCCTTCTTGTGCACGTGGCGCACCGAAAGCCTCGCCCGGTGGCGGTAGCCGAACGCCGGGCCTTCGATCGCGCGCAGCATCTGCGCTGGGCGCACCTTGGCGATGTGCTGCAGGCTGTCCTCCAGCGCGCGCTGCTTCACCGCCACCTGCGCCGCCGGATGCAGATGCTGCACCTTGCAGCCGCCGCAGGCGCCTGCGTGCAAGCCGAAGTGCGGGCACGCGGGGCGTACGCGCTGTGCGCTCTCGCGCCCGATCTCGACCGCCGTCGCCCGTTCCCACTGCGCCTTGCGGCGCGTCACTGCGACCCGCGCCTGCTCGCCGGGCAGCGCGCCCTCGACGAAGACGACCTTGCCCTCGGCGTTGCGCGCCACCCCCTGCGCTTCGAGGTCGAGCGACTCGACCGTCAGCCATTCGTTGTCCTGCGTCATGCGGCGAATTATCCCGGCCGCTCGCAAGACGCCGAACGCACCCGGCGCGTTCCCATCGCGTGCCCGACATGACTCGCCGGTGGTGCCGCTCCCGCGGCCGCGTCGTCGTCAGCCGGGCTTCGCCGGCGCCGCCGTGTCTGCGACGGCGAGCGTGATCGCGACTTCCCGGCCGGGGAAGCCGGCGACGCGGATCAACGTGTCGTAGGTCACGCCCGGCGTGAAGCGATCGTCGATCGCGATCCGGCCGAGCACGCTGCGGTTCGTCTTCGGCTCGACGACGGTTGCCGCCGGCTCGAAGCTCAGGCTGTCGGCGGGCGCGCGGCTGCCGTCGCGGCCGAGCCATTCGCGGCTCTCGATCGCGGCGTTCACCGGCTGCTCGTTCGGGTTGTCGAGCGCGAACTGGAAGGCGAGCGTCTCGCCGTGGCGGCCGCTCAACACGGTCGCGCTGGCCGCGGTGTCGGGTCTCGGCGCCGGCGGCGCGATCGCCTGCTCGGCGAGCGTCACGACGGTGTTGAGGTACTGCACGCTCTGCTCGGACAGGCGCGCGTAGTAGTCGAGCTGCAACTGCAGCAGGTCGGCGACGAGCGCCTTCGCATCGCTGCCGCGCAGACGCCGCGGCGAGCGCGCGGCGCGGCCGGCTTCCCGCAGCACGCCGCCGGCCCGATCGAGCAGCTTCAGGTTCGCCTGCAGATTGCGCGAGAACAGCGCCTTGAGTTCGTCCCCGTAGTCCGCCACGCTCACCCCTTGTCGGCCGGTGGCCGCCCGGTCTTCTTCGGGCTCGCTGGCGCACCGGACGTGGAAGGCTGAGTTCCGCTCGTCGCGGCATCGGTCAGCACCGCGACATCGGTGGTCCCGTGCGTCGATGGCCGGACCGGCACGTCCGGCTGCCGCCCGGTCTCGCACGGTTCGATGCATTGCCAGTGCCGATACCACTTCAGCTCGGTGATGTGCTGCGGCACTTCGCCCTGCTCGATGTCGACGGCGGGAACGGACGGCGCCGCAACGCGCAGCCGGAGCTTCACGCACTGCTCGTACGCGCCGCGGATCAGCAGTTCGCCGCTGTAGGTCTCGCCCTCCTTCAGGCCCTGGTTCGGCGGCACCGACACTTCGACCGCGACCGACTGCCCCGGTGCGAGCTGTGCCTGCGGCGGCGCGACCTCGACCTTCGCCGGCCCGAGCGTGCCGGCGGCGAAGGTGAACGTGCGCGCCTGGTTGCCGGTGTTCTTCACCGTCACCGTCGCCCGCTGCGGCTCGCAACTGCAGCCTTCCCAGCAGATCTCGGCGACGCAGTGCGGCGGACAGTCTTGCGTCGGCACACCGCAGCAGTCGTTCACGCCTTCGAGCAGCCCCTGCGGCAGCAGGCCCTCGACGAGCCTGGAGCTGCGTTTGATCAGCGCCAGATACTGGCTTGCCGCCGACGACAGCATGCCGGGCAGCGCATCCAAGAGCGTCTCGACGTTCTTCTCGTCACGACGGCCGCTGAACACTCGCACATGGCTCTCGCTCATCGCTTGCTCCTTGGGCTCGGGATCACTTGCCGCTCGTCACCCGCTTGCCGGCTACGGGCGGCCGCGCGGCGCCGTTGTTGGCGGCTTCGCGGGCGACTCGGCGGCAACCTCCAGCTCGACCGTGCAGGTGGCGCGGCCGAGATGGAAGCTGCCGTGATAGCTGCGGTGGCGCGCCAGACGCTGAGGTAGATCGAAGGCGAAGCTCGTCTCGCGGCTTTCCCCCGGCGCGATCGGTTCGCCGGCACCGGCGCCGATCGTCACCTTGGCGGCGTCGACCTCGGCCGCCGCGACGAGCTGGGCATAGGTGTCGAGCGCCGCGACGTGGCCTTCGGCACCCTTCTTCGCCATCGCGACGTGGAAGAGTTCCGTCACCGCCGAGTCCTCGCCGAGCGCGACCAGCGCCACCTTCGGCAGCACGAACGGCACGTTGCCGAGGTTGGCGACGACCGCCGGCACGGCGAGCGTCGTGCCCGGCACGCCGTGCAGCTCGAAGCTCGCCGGCGCGACGACGACGTCGCGGTGCTCGAGCACCTTCAACCGCACCTCGCGCGGCTTGTCGTCGCCTTCCAGGCGCAGCTCGCCCGCGTAGTCGCCGGGCGGCATGCGCGGGTCGACGCAAAGCGTCACCGGCACCTGAACCGCCAGGCCGGCGGCGACGCGTGCCGAGATCGTGAGCCGCAGCGGCACGTGCGGATCGCCCCACTGCGAATCCTTCAGGTGCACGAGGGCGGACTTCAGCTTGAGCTTGTCGCCGCCCGGATTCGCGAGCGCGAGCACGCCTTCGAGCAGCGGCGGTGCGCCGATCAGCAACAGGCGCTGCGTGCCGACGCTCAGCCGAGGCGGCACCGATTGCACGTTCGCCATGATCTGCTCCCTGGCGTCAGCTGCAGCCGAGTTCGGCGCGGCGCGGCACGTACGGCTCGAAGATCACCATGTTCTCGCCGCACAGCGACAGGTCGAGCAGCTTCACGCCGAGGATCTTCAGGCACACATGGGTGTTCATCGGCATCGACACCCGGGTCGGCTTCAGGCCGATGTCCATGTCGATCTTCGGCAGTTCCTTGACGGCAAGGTCGAGCTTGATCGTCGGCAGTTCGGTGATCGCGAGGCTCACCGGCTCGAGCACGATCGGAGGGATCGACGTGATCGCGCTGTTGATCTGCGGGATCTCCTTGATACGGATTTCGTCGAGATCGAGATCCGCGCCGCCGGCGAGCGTCAGCGTGAACTTGTCGGGGATACCTTTGCCCATGCCTGCTCCTTCGTCGGTTCGTTCAGCTCATCGCAGCAGCGCGTGGCACCGCGGCGTGGCCCGGGTCGCGCCGGTGGGCGCGGTGCTCGAGCCGGCGCTCGAAGACCTTCCCGATCGGGAACCGTGTCGCTTGTTCTGGTCCGAACGCGATGCCTTGAAACGAGCCCATCTGTCTTCCCCGGGGCTGTGCTGCATCGATTCTCGGCACGGACGAAGTCAGCGTCAAGGCAGGTCGCGTGGCAGGTCGCGAGCGTCCGGCGCGTCGGCGAGCGGGCTGCGCGCCAGCTGTACGACTTCGGGGATGAACCGGCGCAAGCCGCCGTGCTGCGCCGCCTGCTGCGCGAGCGGCGCGCACAGCGCCTTCTCGGCGCGCGGCCAGGTTGCGTCGAAGTCGGCCCACAGCGCGCGCAGGCCGGCGTCGCGCGGGCCGCGCGCGATCGTCATCAGCACCAGTTCGTCGAACGCCAGCAGCGCGGGCAGCGGCGCGCGCAGTTCGAGGCTGGCGTCGGCGACGGCGGCGTCCAGCAGCTTTCGCCCGTCGATGATGTCGCGCAGCGTCGCGGCGGTCGTCGCGCAGCGCGCCGGCAACTCGCCCTCGGCCGCCGCAATGCGCAGTTCGATGGCGCCGGCTGCACCGGGTTCGGCTTCGAGCGCAAGCCGCGCATCGTCGAGCACGACGAGCGCGCCGCGCCCGGCGACCGCCTCGACCAGTTGGCGCGCGATCGTGCCGCCGGCTGCCTGCAGCAGCGCGACGAGGCGTTGCAGCCAGGCCGCAAGCTGTTGCTCTGGCGCGCTCATCGCCCTCATCGCGTGTACTCCGCGTACGCCAGGCCGGCGCCCTCGAAGCGGCGCTCGCCGAGCTGCAGCTCGACGGCGGCCGCGCCGCTCGACTCACCGATCCGCGCGAAGCCGGCGCCGCGGTTGTCCGGCGCGACGATTTCGGCGTAGGCATCGACTTCGACCGTCAACGCGATGCGGTCGCGCTCGTCGGCGGCGTCGAGCGTGATCGCGCGCGGCGTGCGCACCGGCCGGTCGGCGAGCCGCGCCGCCATCGCGCCGGGCAGCCGTGGCGGCAGCGTCGCGGCGGCGTGCCAGGACCAGCGCAGCCGCATCGCCGGGCCGAGGAAGACCTTGCGCAGCGGGCCGCCGACGAGCACGAACAGGTACGGCAGCCCGCCCGCCGCATGGGCGCGGTCGGTGCGCCAGTCGACGACGACCGTCACCGCTTCACCATCGCAGACGGCGTGGGCGACGAGCCACTCCCAGCCGAAGTCCTCGCCCCAGCGAAAGCGCCCGAAGTTGTGGTCGTGGTAGCAGAACCAGCCGTCGCCGATCGCCGCCGATTCGCCGCACGCGGCGACCCTCCCCTCGGCCCGCATCTGCGCGACCAGCCCCCAGCCGATGAAGCCGCTGCCGAACGGCGCGCCCTCGGTGACGAGCAGCGGTGTCGATGCCGGCGCCGCATGCAAGACCAGCGCCAGGTCGAGGTCGCGCGGCGCGATGCGCAGCGTGACGCGTTCGCCGTCGAAGGCGAAGGCCGCTTCGTCGCCGGTGATGGCCAGTGGCCGCGCCGTGACCATGCCAGTGCGCCAGGCCTGCGACCGGCTCGCGCCGAACAGGCCGCCGTCGCCTTGCGCCGCCGGGCGGTGCACGATCAGCGTCCACTGCAGTTCGGCGTCGTCGCCGCCGCCGGCGAGGTTCAGGTTCGCGATCACGCGCCAGCCGGCCGCCGGATGCAGCAGCACGACGTGGTACCAGTCCTTCCAGTCGTGCGCGGCGGCCTGCGGCTGGGCCGGAATGCGCAGCGCCTCGATCCGCTCGACCAACGCGGCGGCGTCCGACGCCATCGCTGCTCTCGGGG
>JBDHSE010000065.1:0-10837 GCA_039807955.1 Ideonella sp.
CAGAGCTGGGACGCCAGCGCGGCGTCGTAGATCTGGCGCGCACCGACGACCCCACGCTGATAGATCGCGTAGCCGCTTTCGGCGACGGCGCCGTGGTCGCGCACGAAGACCACGCCTCCCTGGCTGTTGAGGTGGTGATGCACGCTCGCCAGGTGCAGCGCGTCTCGCACCGTCGCGGCATGGCGCAGCAAGTCGCCGAGCAGACTCAGGTACTGCAGGCCCCAGACCTGCCCCACCAGCAGGCCGAAGTGCTCGCAGCCGGTGTGCTGCGCGGCACCGTGCAGGAACCGGCCGACGGCGGCATAGGGGATGGTGTTCTCGGGCAGGTCGAACGCCGACTCGTGCAGGCCGGCGGCGGCCAGTGCCGCGGTCGGGTCGACGCCCATGTCGCGCATCAGCTGCGGCGCCAGGCGCAGCGCGCCGACGCGCTGGCGCCACAGTTCCTCCTGCGTCACGTCCAACACTGCATTGGTTCGCGGCATGACATCGGCCTTCATGGGCGGGATTCTCGGACAAACTCGATCCGTGTCGAGAAATGACAAGGCCCGTGTCGCAAAGTGGCGCGGCAATTGTCGTGAACTGCGTGGGCCGCACGCGGCGCCTGCGCCTACAACCCTGTTTCCGCAAACGCCGTGATTGTGGACGGACGGCAAGGGGATGGCCCCGCCCGCCGCCGCGAGGGAGCACGGAATCGTCTCAACCCAGGAGCTCTTGACCATGTACTTCACCGACGACTCGCTCTTTCCCGAGAACATGCAGCCGACGATCATCACCGGCGCGCCCTACGGCCCCGAGTGGCTGCCGGGCGACGTGGACGAACTGCCCGTCAGCTTCGACCAGCAGGTGCAGGCCGCAGTCGATTGCTACAACGCCGGCGCGACGATGCTGCACTTCCACGTGCGCGACCCCAAGACCGGCGAGGGCTCGAGCAACTTCGACCAGTACAACGAGATGCTGGCGCGCGTGCGCGCCGCGGTGCCGAAGATGATCATCCAGGTGGGCGGCTCGATCTCGTTCGCGCCGCACACCGAGGGCGCCAAGGCCAAGTGGCTGGACTACGACACGCGCCACATGCTGACCGAGCTCGACCCGAAGCCGGACTTCGTCACCGTGACCACCGGCACGACGCTGTGGGACATCACGCAGGCCTTCGTCCCCGGCGACGCCGACGGCACGCACCTGGCCGACCCGAAGGTCGCCGCGGCGTGGAGCGGCATGGTCGTCGATTCGACGCCGGCCTTCTTCATCGAGCATCTGAAGCGGCTGCGCAAGAACAAGATTCAGCCGTACTTCGTGCCCGCTCACGTGCACCAGCTCGAGATCATCGAGCGGCTGATCCGCTCGGGCGTCTACATGGGGCCGCTGAACCTGGCGCTGTGCGGCTACGGCGGCGGCACGATGGGCCGCAACCCGTTCGACTGGATGGAGATGCTGCGCCGCACGCCGCATGGCGCATCGAGCGTCACGTTCTGGAGCAGCATGCGCGGCAACATCGCGATCCAGACGCTGGCGACGATCCTCGGCCAGAACGTGCGCGTCGGCAACGAAGACAACATCTGGGACATGCACAAGAAGCGCTGGTCGACGCCCAAGCAGATCGAGTGGGCGGTGAAGCAAAGCGAGCAGTTCGGCCGCAAGGTGGCCACGGCCGACGAGGCGCGCAAGATCATGAAGGTCGGCGTCTGGTACGACACGGTCGAGGAGACGCTCTTCAACCTCGGCCTGCCGCCGAACCGGCCCGAAGGCTACAAGGGCTTCCTCGCCTACGACACCGACGGACGGCTGCCCAAGGCCGGCGCCGCGGGGACGAGCCCGGTCAGCATCCTGTAGAAAAGCCCGATAGGGGCGCGGGCTCTTCAATCGAGGAGCCTGACGTCTCGCTTCGGGAGCCTTGCCCTGGCTGCCTTCTTGCGCGCAGCCAGTCTCGGGCTCCCGTCGATCGTCGCGAGCGCCCCGGTCATGAACGGCGCCACCGGCGTGGCGCTGCTCGACTGAACACTTGGACCGGCCACCTGGCCGTAGTGACCCATGACTACTCAACAGTTGCTGCTGGACCTGCCGAACTGGCTGATCTTTGCCTTCGTCGTCGTCAACATGCTGGCGCTCGGGATGGAACTCACCGTCCAGGAGATCGTGACGCCGCTGCGCAACGTGTCGTTGACCGTCAAGGCGCTGGTTGCGAGCTTCGTGCTCGTTCCGCTGACCGCCTACGCGCTGGTCAACACCCTGCATATCGAGCATGGCTTCGCGCTCGGGCTGATCCTGATGGCGTGCTCGGCGGGCGACCCGTTCGTCACCAAGCTGTCGCAGTCTGCCAAGGGCGACATGGCGTACTCGCTGTCGGTGATGGCGCTGCTTTCGATTGTGACCGTCGTCTACATGCCCCTGTTCGTTCCCTTGTTGCTGCCGGGCGTCAAGGTCGACGCGGTCGAGATCGCCAAGCCGCTGATCATCCTGATCATCGTGCCGCTGGTGATCGGCCTGATCGTTCGAGCGAAGGCGCCGGGCGTGGCCGAGCGTCTGGCGCCGCCACTGGACAAGCTCGCGTCGTTCCTGATCTATGTCGCCGTCGCCCTGTTCGCATTCGTCCACTGGCGCGAGATCGTCGCGGTGGTCGGCATGCACATCATCCTGTCGGCCATCGTTCTCGTGGCGTCGGCCTTTGCCTACGGCTATCTGCTCGGCGGACCCAACCAGCTGCACCGCGGCGATCTCGCGGTCAATACCGCCTGGCGAGGCGTCTCCGCGGGCATGGCCGTCGGCATCAAGAACTTTCCGACCGAGCACCATGTGTTCACGATGGCGATCATCATCGTGCTCGTGTCTGCGGCGATCCTGATGCCGCTTTCGTCGACGTTCCTGCGCGGCCGGAATGCCGCTGCCTCGTCCGGCGCTCTCGGATGAAGGCGCGTGTCGTGTTGGCGGACCGGACGTCGAGGCGATGGCGGGGGAGCAACGATGGCAGGCCATGACGCGGCACACCAACGCACGCTGAAACAGCGGGCCCTCGAAGAGCCGAAGCTCCACCGGATCATCACGCTGTACCTGTGGCTCGTCTCGGCCTGTTCACCGTCTATCGGCGGCTGGGTCCACAAGCAAGGCCCGTGGCGCGGCTTGCACGAGATCGCGGCCATCGGTGTGATCGAACTGACGGCGCGCACGCTGATGCTGGTCGTTGCCTTCATCCCCTTCTTCGCCTTCTGGGAGCTGGGGCGCGTGCTGAGCATGCCCAAGCCGGCGACGCTGTTCTTCTCCAAGCCGCGGGAATAGGAACGCTCGCGGACTTCGCCGGCGGCGGGCCGCCGCACCCTATACGATCGCCTGTGGGCGAGGCGAGCGCATGAATCCGATCAACCCGCTGACGACCGCAGTGCAAGACCCGGCGCGCCGCGCCGCGCTGCGCGCGGCCGGGCTCGCCTTCGCCGCGGCGGCCGGATTGGCGGGGTCGCCGCGGTCGCTGGCCGGCCCGCCGGCCAAGCGGGTACTGATCGTCCACTCCTTCGGGCGCGACTTCGCGCCCTACGATGTGGTGATCGCGACCTTCAAGCGCGAACTGGCATCGCGCTCGGCGCGCCCGGTCGTCTTCCTCGAAGCTGCGCTCGACGCCGGGCGCGCGATCGACGCCCAGGAGGAAGCCGCTTTCGCCGCCTACCTGGCCGCGCGCTTCGAGCGCCCGGCGCCGGACCTGATCGTCGGCTCGGCCGCGCCCGCCTCGCGCTTCCTGATGCGCCGGCGCGAAGCGATCTTCCCCGGCGTGCCGATGCTGCTGACGGCGATCGACGCGCGCAACGTGCCGCGTGCGGCGCTCGAGCCGGGTGACGCCGTGACGGCGACCGAACTCGATCTGCCGCGCGCATTTGCCGACGTCCTGCGTCTGCTGCCGCGCACGCGCACGATCGCGGTCGTGCTCGGCGCCACGCCGCTCGAGCGCTTCTGGCGCCGCGAGGTCGAGCGTGAAACCGCCTTCCTCGCCGACCGGGTGCAGTTCGTCTGGTTCGACGATCTGTCGCTGGTGCAGATGAAGCAGCGCGTTGCGGCGCTGCCGCCGCACAGCGTGGTGTTCTACGGCCTGCTGATCGTCGATGCCGCCGGCGTGCCGCACGAGCGGCTCGAAGCGCTCGGCGAACTGAAGGCGGCTTCGAACGCGCCGATCTTCGCCGTCTTCGAGAACGAGCTGGGCCGCGGGGTGATCGGCGGCGCCTACCTGTCGCAATCGCGCGCCGGCCGGGCGGCGGCGCAGGCTGCGTTGCGCATGTGGGCGGCGCCGCCGCATGCGCCGCCGTTCGTCGAAAGCTTCGGCATGCAGGGGCCGGCCTACGATTGGCGCGAACTGCAGCGCTGGGGCATCGCCGAGAGCATGCTGCCGCCAGACAGCGAGATCCGGTTCCGGCCGCCGCCGCCGTGGGTCGAGTATCGCAAGGAGATCGCCGTCGCCGCATCGGTCATCCTGGCGCAGGCGGCGCTGATTGCCGCACTGCTCGTGCAGCGCCAGCGCCGCCTGCGCGCGCAGCGCGAGGCACGCAGCCTCGGCGGGCGATTGATCACCGCGCACGAGGACGAAGGCCGCCGCCTCGCGCGCGAACTGCACGACGACATCACGCAGCGCCTGGCCGGCGTGGCTATCGAGGCGGCGGCGCTCGGCCGGCTCGGCGACCCGGCGACGCGCGCCGCGGCGGAGCAATCGATCAGCGGCGAACTCGCGTCGCTCAGCCGCGACGTGCATGCGCTGTCGTACCGGCTGCATCCGTCGGTGATCGACGACCTCGGGCTGGACGAGGCGCTGCGCATCGAGTGCGAGCGCGCGGCGCGACGCGGCGAGGCCGAAGTCGCGTTCCACGCCGAGGCGGACGCCGGCAGCGTGCGCGGCGACGCGGCGCTGTGCCTGTTTCGCGTCGCGCAGGAGGCGCTGCGCAACGCCGTTCGCCACGCCCGCGCGCGAACGATCCGCGTCGATCTGCGCCCCGAGCGCGGCGGGACCACCGTCAGCGTGATCGACGACGGCTGCGGGTTCGATGCCGCCGCCGAGCGCGAGCGCGCGTCGCTCGGCCTCGCGAGCATGCGCGAGCGCGTCGCGCAGCACGGCGGGCGGCTCGAGATCCGCAGCCGGCCCGGCGCGGGCACGAGCGTGACGGCGTGGCTGCCGGCCGAGGCGAAGACATCATGACGCGCCCGCGCGTGCTGCTCGCCGACGACCACCGCATCGTGCTCGCAGGGTTGCAGGCGCTGCTCGCCGACGACTACGAGCTGGTCGGCGCGGCGCCCGACGGCCGCACGCTGCTGCAACTGGCGCGCGAGCGCGGCGCCGACTTCATCGTCGCCGACATCTCGATGCCGGGACTGAACGGCATCGACGCGCTGCAGGCGATGCGCCGCGAGGGGCTGGACGTGCCGGTGATCTTCCTCACGATGCACACCGAGCCGGCCTATGCGCGGCGCGCGCTCGAGGCCGGCGCCGCGGGCTACGTGCTCAAGCACGCCGCGCCGCAGGAGCTGCAGCAGGCGCTGCGCGCGGCGGCGCAGGGCGGCATCTTCGTCAGCGCCGAGATCGCGGCCGAGGTCTACGGCAACGGCGGCGCGCGCGCCGAGCGCGACCCGGCGTCGGGGCTGACGCCGCGCCAGCGCGAGATCATCGCGCTGCTCGTCGACGGCCGCTCGGCCAAGGAGATCGCGCGCCTGCTCGACATCTCGCACCGCACCGTCGAGTACCACAAGTACCAGGCGATGGAGACGCTCGGCGTGGCGGGCAACGCGGAGCTGATCCAGCTCGCGCTGCGGCTGGGCATCGCAGGGCCTTGACTCGGCCGGACAGGCCGGCGCAACACCGGCTTGATATCATCGAGTGATGTAGTCTTGCAATCGAATGGTGCCATCATGCCGAACATCAGCATCCGGGGGCTCGACGACGGCGCCCTCGCCGCTCTCAAGCACCGGGCCGCCCAGGAGAATGCCAGCGTCAACACGCTTGTCTTGCGGCTGATCGAACAAGGGCTGGGCCTTCGACGCCCCAAGTCCGCGCTGACCCGGCACGACGACCTCGACGCCCTGGCGGGAACGTGGCGCAAGCAGGACGCCGCCGAGTTCGAACGTGCGACGGCGGCGTTCAGGAAGGTTGACGCCGCGCTCTGGAAGTAGGCGATGCGCCCTATTCTGATCGACACCAACGCCTATGCGGCCTTCATGCTCGGCGACACGGCGGCAGTCGAGATCATTGCGCATGCCGAGCGGATCCTCCTGAACAGCATCGTGTTAGGCGAACTCCTCGGCGGCTTTGCGGCCGGTACGCGCGAGGCGAGGAACCGTGCAGAGCTGGCGCGCTTCCTGGACTCGCCGCGCGTCGAGGTCGTCCCGGTCACATCGCAGACCGCCGACAGCTACGCGCTGGTCTACGCGAGCCTGCGCCGCAAGGGCCAGCCGATCCCGAGCAATGACCTTTGGATCGCCGCCAGTGCGCTGGAACATGGCGCCGCGCTGCTGACGCGAGACGCGCATTTCGGCCGCATCGATGGGCTGCGCTGCGGTCAGCGGCTGGAAGACTTCCTGCCCTGACGCGACACCACCGGCCAGGCCAGCTCCGCAGTCCTACGAGGCGACCCCGATGCTGCGCGCGCGAAGCATTTGCGCGCGCACGGTTGGTCGGTTCGCTCGCTTCGTTCTGGCGCGTCGGGCGCGCGGCGCATTCGCCGGGCCTTGCACTCAGGGCAGCCGGTGCCGCCCCGTAGTCTTACGAGGTGACGCCGGCGCATCGCGGCGGCAGCATCGCACGCGAACGGTCTGCCCCGACGGCCCGCCAAGGAGAACTGCATGAACAAGCGCCAACGCCCGGCCGCCATGGCCGCCGCACTCGCATTTGCCGCCGCACCTTGCGCATTCGCACAGCAACCGAACCCCTTGCGCAACGCCTACTTCGGCGAGACGCACCAGCACACCAGCTGGTCGTTCGACGCCTTCATCTTCGGCAACACGAAGACGACGCCCGCGGACGCGTACAAGTACGCCAAGGGCGAGACGATCATGCACCCGATGGGCTATCCGATAAAGATCGTGACGCCGCTCGACTGGATGGGCGTGACCGACCATTCCGAGTACGTCGGCGTGGTGCAGATGGCGAACGATCCGAAGTCGGAGCTGCACAACACGCCGCTGGGCCAGAAGCTGATCGTGCGCGGTCCCGAGGACATCCAGCGCATCTACTTCCTGCTGGGCGACTCGATGATCGACGGCAAGCCCTTCCAGGAGCTGATGAAGCCGGCGGTGGCCGGCACCGTCTGGAAGCGCAACAACGACATGGCCGATGCGGCGAACGAGCCCGGCAAGTTCACGGCGTTCTGCTCTTACGAATGGACCTCGACGCCGGACAACCGCAACATGCACCGCAACGTGTTCTTCAAGGACTGCGCGAAGGTGCCCGAGCTGCCCTACAGCTCGCTCGAATCGACCAATCCGGCGGACCTGTGGAACTGGATGGACGACCAGCGCAAGCGCGGCAGCACCCTGCTCGCGATCTCGCACAACGCCAACCTGTCCGACGGCCACATGTTCCCGGTCGACGTCGACGAGCGGGGCCGGCCGATCGACGCCGCCTGGGCGGCTTCGCGCGACCGCAACGAGCGGCTCACCGAGATCAAGCAGATCAAGGGCCAGTCCGAGACGCATCCGCTGCTGTCGCCGAACGACGAGTTCGCCAACTTCGAAGTCCTCAACTACCTGCTCGGCTACCCGCAGGGCCGCTGGCCGACGCTGCCGGGCAGCTTCGTGCGCCAGGCGCTGAAGGACGGCATCGCGATGCAGGAGACGCGCGGCTACAACCCGTACAAGACCGGCATCGTCGGCGGTTCGGACTCGCACAACACCGCCACGCCGTACCGCCAGCAGAACTTCTTCGGCGCGCATGGCCGCAACGACGGCACCCTGAAGGAGCGCATGTCCGGCCACGTCTTCGCCGGCCTCGACGTGCGCTTCGAGAACCCCGCCGGGCTGACCGGCCTGTGGGCCGAAGAGAACACGCGCGCCTCGCTGTTCGACGCCATGTGGCGCAAGGAGACCTTCGCCACCAGCGGGCCGCGCATTCAGGTGCGCTTCTTCGGCGGCTGGGACTACGACGCCGACATGCTCAAAGGCGCGGACTGGGTGAAGACCGGCTACGCCAAGGGCGTGCCGATGGGCGCCGACCTGCCGCCGGTGAAGGGCAAGGCGCCGACCTTCGTCGTCTGGGCGGTGAAGGATCCGACTTCCGGCAACCTCGACCGCATCCAGATCGTCAAGGGCTGGAGCAAGAGCGGGCAGAGCTTCGAGAAGGTCTACGACGTCGTCTGGGCCGGCGATCGCAAGCGCGATGCGATCACCGGCAAGGTGCCCGCGATCGCCAGCACGGTCGACATCGCGAATGCGAGCTACACGAACACGGTCGGCGCGGTCGAGCTGAAGACGACGTGGACCGATCCGGACTTCGACCCGGCGCTGGATGCCTTCTACTACGCGCGCGCGATCGAGATCCAGACCCCGCGCTGGACGACGATCCAGGCCAAGGAAGCCGGCATCGCCCCACCCGAGGTCGTGCCGGCAACGGTGCAGGAGCGCGCCTGGTCGTCGCCGATCTGGTACGCGCCGACGGCCGACGCACGCAAGGCGGCGAAGCTGCAGATGACCGCTGCCGACTTGAAGAGCAAGGGCGCGGCGGTGCTGAGCGACGCGCAGATCAAGGAGCTGATCGTCGGCAAGACGACCTGGCTGCAGAACAACGTCACGAACGACAAGTTCATGATCGCCTGGAACAAGGACGGCCAGAGTCAGATCAAGTACGTCAACCCGAAAGCCGCGCAGCCGAGCCTGGTCGGCGACATCGACCGCCAGGGCTATCTCGGGCTGTCGAACGCGTATCGGGTCGAGGGCGGCAAGATCGTCTCGTACATCGGCTCGGCGCCGTACGAGAGCGTCGTCTACAAGCTCGGCGACAAGTACTTCGTCGCGCGCAGCAACGAGTTCGGCTACGCGAACTACGAGCTCGTCCCGGTTCCCGCGCAGCTCGGCACCGAGGTGCAGTACAGCCCCGGGAAGTAGGGCATGCGCTGGATCCGCGAGCCGCTCGTCCACTTCCTGGTGCTCGGTGCGCTGCTCTTCGCGGCGTACGCCGCGCTGCAGCCCGATGCAGCGCCCGAGCCGGACGCCCGCCGCATCGAGCTGAGCGCGGGCGACCTGCACCAGCTCGAGATCGCCTTCGCGGCGAGTTGGCGGCGCACGCCGAGCCCCGACGAGATGGTCGCGCTGGTGCAGGCGCGCATCCGCGAGGAGGTCCTGTACCGCGAGGCGCTGGCGCTCGGTCTGGACAAGGGCGACACCATCGTCAAGCGCCGCCTGGCGCAGAAGATGGAGTTCGTCGCCGAGGACGTCTCGGCGGCGAGCGAGCCCACGCGCGAGGAGCTGCAAGCCTGGTTCGCGGAGAATGCCCAGCGCTTTGCCGTGTCGCCGCGCGTGAGCTTCCGGCACCTGTACTTCTCGCCCGACCGGCGCGGTGCGCAGACCCGCGACGACGCGGCGGCGGCGCAGAAGCAGCTGGCCAACAGCCCCGAGGATGCGCCGGCGGCGGCGCAGCGCGGCGACACCTTCATGTTCCAGCGCGCGTTCGCGGATCAGTCGGCCGACCAGGTCGCCAAGCACTTCGGACCCGGCTTCGCGCAGGCGCTGTTCGCGCTGCCGCCAGGCTCCTGGCAGGGACCGATCGAGTCGGGCTACGGCTGGCACGTCGTCTTCGTCGACGCATCGAGCCCCGGGCGCGTGCCGGCCTACGAAGAGGTCGAGCCGCAGGTCAAGGCCGCCTGGAAGGAAGAGCAGCGTGCCGAGGCTGCGAAGAAGGCCTACGACGAGATGCGGGCGAAATACGTGGTCATGCTGCCCGCGCCCGAGAACGCGTCCGCCGAAGCCGACAGCACGGTCGCGCGCGCCAAGCCGTGACGCGCATCGCCGCCGCTGCGCTGCTGCTGTTGCTGCTGGCACTGGCCCCGGCGGCGCAGGCGCACGAAGTGCGTCCCGCCTACCTGCAGATCCAGGAGCGCGCGGCCGGGCAGTACAGCGTGCTGTGGCGCACGCCGGTGTTCTCGGGCATGCGGCTGCCGATCGCGATCAAACTGCCCGACGGCGTGCGCGAAGTCGGCGCACCGGTCGTTGCCGAACTGCCCGGTTCGCGGGTCGAGCGGCAGGTCATCGACGCCGGGCCCGGCGGCCTCGCCGGCAAGCGCATCGAGTTCCCCGGCCTGCAAGCCACCATCACCGACGTGCTGGTGCGCGTCGAGTTGCTCGACGGCAGGCGCACGGTCACGCTGGTGCATCCGTCGCAGCCGTGGGTCGATATTGCCGCGCCGGCCGGCAAGGCCGGCATCGCCGGTGCATTCGTGAAGCAGGGCATCGAGCACATCCTGCTCGGCGCGGATCATCTGCTGTTCGTGTTCGGGCTGCTGCTCATCGTCGGCAACGTGGGGATGCTCGTGAAGACGGTGACCGCCTTCACCGTCGCGCACAGCATCACGCTTGCCATCGCCACGCTCGGCTTTGTCCCGCTGCCGCCGCTCCTGCCGCTCAACGCCGCGGTCGCGCTGTCCATCCTCTTTCTCGCACCCGAGGTCGTGCGCGTGTGGCGTGGCGAGACGAGTTTCACCATTCGCCACCCCTGGGTGGTGGCGTTCCTGTTCGGACTGCTCCACGGTTTCGGATTCGCCAGCGCAATCGACAGCGCCGGTCTGCCGCGCTCGGAGCTTGCGCTGGCGCTCCTGTCGTTCAACGTCGGCGTCGAAATCGGGCAGCTCGCCTTCGTCGCGCTGGTGCTCGCGCTGATGGGGTCGTTCCG
>JBDHSE010000066.1:0-10812 GCA_039807955.1 Ideonella sp.
GGCAGCGAGCAGACGATCGCCGCCGACCTCGTGCTGCTCGCGATGGGCTTCACGAGCCCGATGGCGGCGACGCTCGAAGCCTTCGGCGTCGAGCGCGACCCGCGCGGCAACGCCAGGGCCCACACCGGCGCCGAAGGCGGCTACGCGACGAACGCGGCCAAGGTCTTCGCCGCCGGCGACATGCGCCGCGGCCAGTCGCTCGTCGTCTGGGCGATCCGCGAAGGGCGCCAGGCTGCGCGCGCGATCGATGCGTTCCTGATGGGGGCGAGCGAACTGCCGCGGTAGCTTTCCTCTGCTGCGCGGCGTCCCGCACTGACGCTACTTCCTTCTCGCGTCGAGCTCTGACAGCAACTGCAACTGCACCTCCTGGATCTGCACCAGCCGCTCCCACTGGTGCGAAAGAAGGTGGTCGATCTTCTCGTGCAGATGCCGGATTTCGAGCTCGGCCTTGAGGTTGATCTGGTAGTCGTGCTGGGAGCGGATGCGGTCCTTCGCCTCCTGGCGGTTCTGGCTCATCATGATGATCGGCGCCTGCACCGCGGCGAGGCACGACAGGATCAGGTTGAGGAAGATGAACGGATAGGGGTCGAGCGGCCGCCACAGCAGTGCGACCGAATTCACCGCGACCCACAGCGCGAGGAAGATCGCGAAGCAGATCAAAAAGGTCCAACTGCCGCCGAAGGCCGCGATCTTGTCGGCCCATCGTTCGCCGAGCGTCCACTTCTCCTCGAACTCCTCGTCGACATTGGACGAGATGATCTCGTGCTCGCGCAGGCTGCGAACGACCTCCTGTTCGAGCGACGAGAGTTCGCCGCGTTCGGACTCGAGCAGGTCGTGAACGTACCTGCCTCGGATCGCCGTCAGGTCGGGCCGGCAGATGTACATCTGCGCCGTCCAGTCGGGCCTCGTCTTGCAGATCTCGCCGACGATCTCCTTGCGGATGAGTTCGCCCGAGACGAGGCTGCGCAGCGGGAACGACTTGCCGCAGATCGCGCAGGTCTTCGATCCATTCTTCTGCGTCGTCATGGGCGCCTGTTCCGAGCCGAAGAGGGGTCAATGCTACGTCCGGGCCAGCCGCCGCGACCACCCACGTTGGCGGCATGCGCATGGGCGATCGACTAGCATGACCGGCAGTCGAATCGAATGGAGGTCCGGATGAGTCAGTCTGCCTGCGAAGCGCTCGATGTGCGCGTCTTTGTTCCGATCGAGCGCCACCGCATGCTGCTCGGCATGTTCGCCGAGTTGCCCGTCGGCGAAAGCTTCAGCTTCATCAACGATCATGATCCGCTGCCGCTCTATTACGAGTTCCGCTCGATTCACGGCGATGTCGTCGGCTGGGACTACATCGCGCGCGGCGGCGTCGACTGGCAAGTCAAGGTCACAAGGCTCGAAGCGTCGAAGGGGCGCGAGTTCAGCGATATCTCGACGCTGATGGATCTGCGCAAGATCGCGCCCGAGGACCTGAAGCACGTCGTCTTCCATCGCTACGGCATGATGGAGGAAGGCGGCACGATGGAGATCATCGCGACCGCCGAGCCGGCCGAGGTCCGCGAACTGTTCCAGCAGAAGTACGCCGATCAGCACGCCTGGAACGTGCGCCAGAACGAGCCAGACAAGTACGTCGTGCACATCGTGAAGAAGACGCGCGGCCCGGCCGAGCCCAGCGCCACGGTCGTCGCCGAGCACGACGCGCGGCCGTACGAACCCGCGAAGCGCCACGACATCTTCTTCGATGCGTTCGCGGCGCTGCGCCCGGGCGAGGCCTTCGTCTTCGTCAACGACCACGACCCGAAGCCGCTGTACTACCAGATCGAGGCCGAAAGCACCGAGCCGTTCAGCTGGGAATACCTGGAAAGCGGCCCCGAGGTCTGGACCGTGAAGGTCGCGAAGAAGCTCGAGTGAGCTTCGGGCCGAACGGCTTGTTCGGCGCAGCTTCGAGTGGCAGCGCCCCCTCACCCCAGCCCTCTCCCCGAGGGGAGAGGGAGTTGCGCTGCTCCCTCTCCCCAGCGGAGTTGGCCTGCTCCCTCTTGGGTGTGCGAGAGCAGGCCGGCTCCCTCTCCCGCGCGCGGGAGAGGGCTGGGGTGAGGGCCAGTGGCCCTGTTGCACCGCCGCGTTCGCCGACACTCGCCGCCCACCGCGCCGCTCCATACGTCGCAAGTGGCGCGCAGCGCAACCGACCGCTGAAGTCGCCGTGCGGCACGCCCGCGCTTCTAGAACCGCGGGTTGATGCTCAGCGACAGCATCGCCGACAACTGACAAAGCGGCCGTCCGGACTGTTGCTGCAGTTGGTTGAAGGCGTCCTGCACGCGGGCCAGGTCGCGCTGGTTGGTCGGTGTGGCGCCGACCACGCCGGCAGCGACCAGGCGCGCCACGACGTCGCTCGTGAGCAGGAAGCTGTCCTTGCCAGCCAGCCGCAGGAACCCCGCCGCCGAACGTCCGCCCAGACGCGTCGCGCGCTGCGCAAGCAATCGCCACAGGCCGACGATGTCGGTCGCCGGCCAGCGGGCGATGAACTCGCCGAAGCTGCCGCATTCCTCGTCGCGCACCGTCAGGATGAAGCGGGCGTTGGCGGCAATGCTTTGCAGCTTGACGCGGTGGCGGATGAGGCGCGCATCGTGCATGTACGCCTCGACCTGCGCCGGTCCGATGCGCGCCATCGCATGCGGCTCGAAGCCCGCGAAGACCTCCTCGAACGCCGGCCATCTGGCGTCGACGATGCTGTGCTGCATGCCGGCCTGGAACACGCGCTGCGTCATCGCCGACAGATAGCGGCCATCGGTCTTCTGCCTCAGTTCATCCGCCGAAAGCGGTCGCGGCAGGAAGGCCTCCAGCGCCGCGTCCGACGCGAAGCGTTGGCGCACCGTGTCGTGCAGCCAGCGGTATTCCAGAGTCATGACGAGATCGGCGTGGACGACTTCGCGCCGCAGTGTACGCACCCGAGCGCAAGCCGCGGCCCGCGCCGTCCTGCGCCGGCCGCTGCCGCGCCGCGCCAATAATCGCCCGCTTCCGACCGAACGATTCCGCCCCGCGCGGGATCCACGCCATGTCATTGCAATCTCTCCATGCCGGCGGCCAGGACGGCTGGCCGGCGCTGCTGCACGGGCGCAACCTCGTGCTGTCCGTCGCGCTGAGCGGCGGGGTCGTCATCCACGCCGTCAATCTGTATCTCGCGACGACGATCCTGCCTTCGGTCGTGCGCGACATCGGCGGCATCGAGTACTGCGCCTGGAACACGACGGTCTACGTCGTGGCGTCGATCATCGGTGCCGCCGTCGCGTCCCGGCTGCTCGTGCAGCGCGGACCAAGGACCGCCTACCTGCTGTCGGCGGCGGTGTTCGCACTCGCCAGCGCGGTCTGCGCCAGCGCCGGCTCGATGCCGATGCTGCTCGCCGGACGCACCGCACAGGGCCTGGCCGGCGGCGTGCTGGTGGCGCTGCCGTATGCGCTGGTACGCGTTGTCTTCAGCCTGACGCTGTGGCCGCGCGCGATCGCGATGCTCTCGGGCATGTGGGGCGTCTCGACGCTGCTCGGGCCGGCGCTCGGCGGCCTCTTTGCCGAGTGGGGCATGTGGCGCGCGGCATTCTGGTCGCTGCTGCCGGTCATCGCCCTGTTCACGGCGATGGCGGTGGCCGTGTTGCCGCCGCGCCAGGCGCCGACCGCGTCGACCCAGCCGCTGCCGTGGCTGCAACTGGCGCTGCGGACGCTGGCGGTGCTTGCCGCATCGCTCGCCAGCGTCAGCGGCGGCACGATCGAGCTGCTTGTCTGGCTCGCCGCCGGTGCGCTGCTCGTGCTTGCCTTCGACCGCACGCAGCAGGTCGCCCGCCATCGCCTGCTGCCGCGCGGCGCGCTGCGGACCTCCAACCCGCTCGGCGCGCTGTACGCGATCCTCGCGCTGCTGTCGGCCGCCGTCACCTGCACCGAGATCTTCGTGCCGCTCTTCCTGCAGGAGCTGCACGGGCGTCCGCCGTTGCAGGCGGGCTACCTCGCGGCGTTGATGTCGATAGGCTGGACGACAGGGTCGATCGTCAGCTCGGGCTTTGTCGGCGCGCGCCGCCGCCGCATGCTGATCGCGGCCCCGGTGCTCGTGCTCGCCGCGACGCTGGCGCTGGCCGTCCTCATGCCGCGCCCCAGTGCCGACGCCGGGCTGCTGTGGGCGCTCGCCGCGGTGCTGATCTGCGGTGGCCTGGGCGTCGGCATCGCCTTCCCGCACATCTCGGCCCGCGTGCTGGGCGCGGGCGAGGCCGACGAAGCCGAACTGGCGGCGTCGTCGATCATGACGGTGCAGTTGTG
The DNA here is from genome assembly GCA_039807955.1 of Ideonella sp. GTDB lineage: Bacteria > Pseudomonadota > Gammaproteobacteria > Burkholderiales > Burkholderiaceae_C > CAIKUF01. Next base: position 4,291 of record JBDHSE010000066.1, read on the forward strand.
TGCCACCGCCTTCGGTGCCGCCATCGCGGGGCTGATCGTCAACCTCGCCGGGCAGCCCGCGCCCGACGGCACCGGCATCGATGCGCAGGCCGCGGCGCGCTGGCTCTTCGGCAGCTTCGCGCTCGCCCCGATGCTGTGCCTGTCGATGATCTGGCGCCGCCGGGATGCGCTTTAGCCGCTGCGAGGCGGCGCCGGGCCGGCACGCGTTCGCCGATGCTGCGGCTTGCCTGCCGCCTGCGGGCGGCGCCTCGCGGCGGCCGCAATCTGCATGCGAGAATCGCCGCGCCGGCCTTCACGGCGCGTATGCGTGCAACGCAGCTCGTCCGGGCGCGTGCGCCGGCCACCACTTCTTCGCACGCAGCCGAGTGAAACCCGACGAGCGGCCAGACGCCTTCAACCTGATCGAGATCGACCGCGTCAGCTTCGGCTACGACGCGAGCCGGCTGATCCTCGACGACGTGACGCTTTCGTTCGCGCGCGGCAAGGTGACGACGCTGCTCGGCGGATCGGGCTGCGGCAAGACGACGCTGCTGCGCCTGATCGGCGGCGTGCACGGCGTGAACCGCGGCGTGGTGCGGTTCGACGGCCAGCCGGTCGATGCGAACGACCGCGCGGGCCTTTATCGCCTGCGCCGGCGCCTCGGCATGCTGTTCCAGTTCGGCGCCCTCTTCACCGACCTGTCGGTGTTCGACAACGTCGCCTTCCCGCTGCGCGAGCAGACGGCACTCTCCGAATCGATGATCCGCGACATCGTGCTGATGAAGCTCGAGGCGGTCGGCCTGCGCGGCGCGGCCGGCCTTGCGATCAGCCAGATCTCGGGCGGCATGGCGCGGCGCGTCGCGCTCGCGAGGGCGATCGCGCTCGACCCCGAACTCATCATGTACGACGAGCCGTTCACCGGGCTCGACCTGATCGCGATGGGCGTCGCCGCCAAGCTGATCCGTACCTTGAACGACGTGACGGGTGCGACCTCGATCGTCGTCTCGCACGACGTCGCCCTGTGCATGGCGATCAGCGACCGCGTCGTGCTGCTCGCCGCGCAGGGCCGCGTCGTTGCCCAGGGCACGCCGGACGAGCTGATGGCATCCACCGACCCCGAGGTGCGCCAGTTCGTGCGCGGCGAACCCGACGGCCCGGTCAAGTTCCACTATCCGGCGCCGGGTCTGGCGGCGGACTTCGGCCTCGCCGCGGCGGCGCCATGAACGCGCTCGCCCTGCTCGGCGCCCGGTCGCTCGAAGTGCTGCGCGGCTTCGGCCACGCCGCGTTCTTCTTCGCCGATCTGCTGCGCGCGGCTCCGGCGGCGCTGCGCCGCTTCGGGCTCGTCGTCGTGCAGATCCACGTCATCGGCAACCGGTCGCTCGCGATCATCTGCGCGTCGGGGCTGGCGGTCGGCTTCGTCCTCGCGCTGCAGATGTACTACGCGCTCGTCACCTACGGCGCGACCGAATCGCTCGGGCTGATCGTCAACCTCGCGCTCGTGCGCGAACTCGGCCCGGTCGTCGCCGCGCTGCTGTTCGCCGGCCGCGCCGGAACGTCGTTGACGGCCGAGATCGGCCTGATGAAGGCCGGCGAGCAGCTCTCGGCGATGGAGATGATGGCGATCGACCCGCGGCGCCGGGTGCTCGCGCCGCGCTTTCTGGCCGGCGTCATCTCGATGCCGATCCTCGCGATCCTCTTCTCGGCGGTCGGCATCATCGGCGCCTACGTTGTCGCCGTGCTCTTGATCGGCCTCGACGCAGGCAACTTCTGGACGGTGATGCAGGACAAGGTCGACGTCTGGCGCGACGTCGGCAACGGCATCGTCAAGAGCTTCGTCTTCGGCATCATCTGCACCGCCGTCGCGCTCTACCAGGGCTACGAGGCGAAGCCGACGCCCGAGGGCGTGTCGGCGGCGACGACGCGCGGCGTCGTCATCGCGTCGCTGTGCGTGCTGGGGATGGACTTCGTGCTCACGGCGCTGATGTTTTCCACGCCCTGACCGATAACCCGGACGAACTCCAACATGGGCAAGAAGAGCATCGAAATCCTGGTCGGCCTGTTCGTGCTGCTCGGCATTGCCGGGCTCGTCTTCCTGTCGCTGAAGGCAGCCAACCTGGCGAGCTTCGACACCGGCGACACCTACACGCTCGTCGCGCGCTTCGACAACATCGGCGGCCTGAAGGTGAGGGCGCCGGTGCGCAGCGCGGGGGTGACGATAGGGCGCATCGCGTCGATCTCGTTCGACCCGCAGACGTACCAGGGCGTCGTCAAGCTCGACGTCGAGCGCAAGCTCGAGTTCCCGCGCGACACCTCGGCCAAGATCCTCACTTCCGGCCTGCTCGGCGACCAGTACATCGGCCTCGAGCCCGGCGCCGACGAGAAGATGCTGCAAGACGGCGACACCATCCGCCAGACGCAGTCTGCCGTCGTCCTCGAGAACCTGATCGGCCAGTTCATCAACAGCCGTGCCGCCGAGGCCGGATCGGCGGGCGCGGCACCGAGTGCCGCCGCCTCGGCGGCGAAGTGATCGTGAAGGGTTCGCGATGAGCTTCGCGCGCGCCGCCCGGCTGCTGCTGCTCGCGCTCGTCGTCGCAATCGGTTCGGGTTGCGCGACGCTGCCGCCGGATGCGACGCCGGCGCAGAAGGCCGACCCGTTCGAGGCCTGGAACCGCAAGGTGTTCGACTTCAACGACGACCTGGACAAGGCGATCCTGAAGCCGATCGCGACGGCGTATGCCGAGATTTTCCCGCCCGTCGTGCGCCGCGGCGTCGACAACTTCTACGCCAACCTGCTCGACCCCTGGTCGGCGGTCAACAGCCTGCTGCAGGGCAAGCCGTTTCGCGCGCTGCAAAGCGCGTTCCGCTTCGCCGTCAATTCGACCTTCGGCATCCTGGGGCTGATCGACGTCGCGGCCGACATGGACATCGACCGCCAGCAAGAAGACTTCGGCCAGACGCTCGGTGTCTGGGGTGCCGAACCAGGGGCCTACCTGGTCTGGCCGTTCATCGGCTCGTCGACGGTGCGCGATTCGATCGCGATGCCGCTCGACTACCTGGCGTCGCCGATGAACCTGTTGAACGACGGCGCGACGCCGATCGCGATCTGGTCGCTGCGCGTCGTCAACACGCGCGCCCAGTTGCTCGACGCGTCGAACTTGATCGACCAGATTGCCCTGGACCGCTACAGCTTCATCCGCGACGCCTACCTGCAGCGCCGCGGCAGCCTGATCCGCGACGGCGAGGAAGAGCCGCCGTACGACCCGACGCAGGACGAGGAAGCGCCAACCTCGCCCACGCCGCCGGCATCGGCGGCGTCGGCAGAAGCGCCGGCATCGGCGGCGTCGGCAGCATCGCCGGCATCGGCAGCATCGCCGGCATCGGCGGCGTCGGCCGCGGCATCGTCGGCCTCGGCCGCAGCGCCAGCAATGCCGGCCCCAGCCGCAGCGCCGGCCACAGCCGCTTCGGCTGCAGTGCCGGCCACCGCTGCCTCCGCGGCGGAGGCGGCACAATAGGGCATTCGTCCGCCGGCGGGCCCGTCTCGCCGGCCGCACCGGCGCCGCGCCCCGGCGGCGTCATCCGCGATGCGCGCAGCGCGTCGCTCCCAGAACCAGGTTTTCCCCGATGCTCTCTCGACGATCGTTTGCCACCACCCTTGCCATCGCCGGCCTGCTCGTGCCGGCCGCCTTCGCCCACGCGCAGGAGACGCCGGACGCGCTCGTCATGCGCATCTCGACCGACGTCATCGACGCCGTCAAGGCCGACAAGGCGATCCAGGCCGGCGACGTCGCGCGCATCGTCTCGCTCGTCGACGCGAAGGTGATGCCGAACGTCAACTTCAGGCGCATGACGGCATCCGCCGTCGGCCGCCATTGGCGCCAGGCGACGCCCGAGCAGCAGCAGCGCCTGCAGGACGAGTTCAAGCTGCTGCTGATCCGCACCTATGCCGGCGCGCTCACGAAAGTGAAGGACCAGACGGTGCAACTCAAGCCGACGCGCGCCAAGCCCGAGGGCGACGAGGCCGTCGTCCGCACCGAGGTCCGCGGCGGCAGCGAGGAACCGATCCAGCTCGACTACCGGCTCGAGAAATCGACCGGCGAGTGGAAGATCTACGACGTCAACGTGATGGGCGTCTGGCTCGTCGAGAACTACCGCAACAGCTTCGCGCAGGAAATCAGCGCGGGCGGCATCGACGGCCTGATCGCCAAGCTCGCCGAGAAGAACAAATCCGCCTCGGCCAAGGGTTGAGCGGGCTGTGCTGCGGCTTCCCGCGACCGTCACGATCGCCGAGGCGCGCGAAACGCTGGCTCGGCTCGCGCAGGCCGCGGCGGCCGAGGCCGGCGCCGAGCTGACGCTCGACGCCTCGGCGCTGGCGCGGTTCGACACCTCGGCGCTCGCCGTGCTGCTCGAATGCAAGCGCATCGCACAGGCGCGCGGCAAGCGCTTCGCGCTGGTGCAGGCGCCGCAGCGGCTCGTCGAACTGGCACGGCTGTACGGGCTCGGCCCGCTGCTGCTGGCGCCAGCCTGAACTCCGGCGTGATCACGGCGAGTGCCGGCCGTCGCTGGCGGGTGCTTGGGCAGGGAAGATTCGCGCAATGAACATCGTCTTCGACTTCGGCGGCGTCGTCTTTCGCTGGCAGCCGCTCGAGCTGCTGCGCAGCGCGCTGCCGCGGCGCGCGCCGGATGCCGATGCGGCGCGCGGCGTTGCCGCCGAGCTGTTCGACGGCTATCCGACAACCGGCGAATGGGCCGCGTTCGACCGCGGCGAGGTCGATGCGCGAACCGTCGCACAACGCATCGCCCGGCGCACGACGCTCGCCGAGGCCGAGGTGCTCGCCTTCATCGACGCCGCGCCGCGCCACCTCGAGCCGATCGCGGGGACGGTCGCGTTGATCGAGCGGCTCGCGGCCGCTGGCCACAAGCTCTACTACCTGTCGAACATGCCGGCGCCGTTTGCCGACCATCTGCGGCGCAGTCATGCGGTCCTTGCCCGCTTCGCCGATGGCGTGTTCTCGTCGCAGGTGCACCTGCTCAAGCCGCAGCGTGAGATCTTCGATCTGGCGGCGCGGCGTTTCGGCGTCGCGCCGCGCGAACTCGTCTTCATCGACGACGTTGCCTACAACGTCGAGGCGGCCGCCGCGCTCGGTTGGCGTGCGATCGAGTTTCGCGGTGCGGGCGATTGCGAAGCGGCGCTCGGCGCGCTGGCGGCGGGCTGATCGTTGCGCCCGGCGCGGCGTCAGACCCGGCCCAAGCCGCGCAGCGCCTGCATCGACACTTCGACGCCCTGCTCGACGATGCGGCGCTTCCATTCGTCGGTGTCGGTGTAGAACGCGTCGCGCATGCGGCGCTTGATCGCGATGCGCTGCGCTTCGGGCGCCTCGGGGTGGTTCTCGAGCCACTGGTCGGCGCGCAGCGCGTCGAACACCTCCATCAGCGGCAGCGTGCCGTACTCGAGCGCGATGCCGGTGTACTCGACCTGCGGGCACTCCTGTTCGGCCGCCATCCACATCAGCCCGGTGAGCGGCGCCGACGACGAGCTGCCGTCGTAGATCGACGTGACCCGGTCGCCCCACCAGTCGCGCGCCCGCGCGAGCGCGGCGGCGTCGTCGCGGCAGGCGAAGATGCGCTCGCCGTGGCCGCTCGGGCCGAGGCCGGTGTGCAGGTCGATCCAGCCGAGGCGCTGCGCGTGGCGGCCCTCGTCGCGCAGCACGTGGCGCAGCGTGACGTGGCTCCAGGTCGGGTTCACGCCGCCGTAGAAGAGGCCCTCGGGGTGCGTGTGCTGGCCGGCGGAGTAGGCGGCCTGCAGCGCGGCCATGCCGTGCTTCGCCGCGTAGGCCTCGATGCCGGCCTGCACCGCGTCCGACGGCGGCCAGTCGTGCGGCACGAGCAGCGCGGCGAGTTCCTCGTAGCCGGGATTCGCCGGCAACGGCTTGCCGAAATCGTGGAAGTTGCGGTTGAGGTCGACGTTCTCGTGCGTCGTGCGCCGCCACCACGAAAAGCCGTAGGGGTTGAGCGCGTGGATGTACAGCACCGCGACGCCCGCCGCGCGTGCCGCGGCGCGAAACGCGGCGTCGCCGAGCAGCGTGATCTGCACCCCCGATCCGCAATAGCCCTCGACGCCGTGGCACGCGCTGCTGATGATCAGCAGCCGCGCGGCGTCGGCCGGCCCGTCGCGCGCGACGTCCATCGCGAGCTGCTCGCCGTCGCGGCCGAGCAGCGGATGGACGTGGCTCTCGGCGTCGAGCTCAGCGGCCTCGGCGGCGGCGAGGAACTTGGCGCGCGCCTCGGCGTAGCTCTGCGAAAACGCCTCCGGATCGAACATTGCTGCGATCCTTTCAAGCCGCTCGCGGCGCAGCGAGCCAGGCCTCGGCGAGCCGCACCCACATCGTGCCGCCGAGCGGGATCAACTCGTCGTTGAAGTCGTAGCTCGGGTTGTGCAGCATGCACGGGCCCATGCCGTGACCGCCGTCGCGGTGGCTGCCGTCGCCGTTGGCGATCAGGAAGTAGCAGCCGGGCTTTTCCTGCAGGAAGTAGCTGAAGTCCTCG